>JACMIS010000373.1 GCA_014381035.1 Armatimonadota bacterium | reverse complement strand
TTCAATTTTTTGTTACAAACCAAAAAGTACACAATGTTTTTTAAGGGTGGGGCTTGTCATTTTCGCGTGGTTACCTTGATAACGTGCGGGGTCTGAACCTTAAAAACCTTTGTGTCCTTTGTGGTTGGTAACAAAAAATGGAAAAACGATTACATAACCTTCCGGTGTTCGACCGGGCGGCGTTTGAGAAGCTCTCGGGCGGCTGGAAAGGAATGTCTTCCGGTCCCGGCTCGGAGCGCGTTGTGATCGAGTGGAGCATTAACACCGGGGCGCGTTGTTTCGTCTATCCTGCGGCGAAACGCGCGGCGGGCGAAAACCTGCTCGCGAACCTCGGCGCGAACGACACCGACGAGCGATATGCTGACTGGCTGGAATTCGACTATGTCCCGCAGGTCGTGGACGCCGCGAAAACGCTCGGCTTGAACCCGCAGGTGATCTGCGCCGATCTGCGCCCGGTACAGATCCAGCGGGCACGGCGGCGTGCTCTGGCATCGTCCGCGCTGGCGAAGGTGGCGATGGGCGGCAAGGTCGCCGCGCATTAATCGCGGGCGCAGTTCACTTCAAACCATTGCGGGGCATCCCTTACCGATTTTTGCACCGAAATAGCGGCACCGTGTATGCGCTGCTTTTACCGGGTTTGATAGTGCTTCATCTCCTCGATGCTTTCGAAGAACGGTTTGACCACGACAAAGAAAGCGGCGAAATCCGCGCCTTTCCGGAATCCTTCCAGATGCCGTTCGACCGAAGTCCAACGAATCAGGACGACGAAGCGTTGCGGCTCCTCGATGCCCTGTAGTATCTCATACCCGTCGCAGTCAGGGGAGCGGTCTAGGAACTCTCCGGCTTGCCGGTACGCTTCACGGAACGTTTCTTCCTGTCCGGGTTTCACGTGGTAGCGGATCACTTCGGTTATCATGGTTTTTTCATTCTTTCTGTCGGGGGCGGGGTTAGTGGCGCGGGAAAATACGCGTCCAGCGTGAAACCGGTCAAAAATCCTGACATCGCGTAGTCCGGGTATCTGGCGAGCATAGTTTTCTGTACGTCCGCGCGGCTACCGGACGTGAGTGCCTGACGGAAATCGCGCAGATACTGTCGGTTCGCCTCGATCACATCCCGTGACGCGGGTCTGCCGTGACCGGGGAAAATGCGCAGTACCCCCTGTTTCTTCGCTGTAACTGCGAATTCGTCAAGTATCGCGAGCCAATCGTCCACGCGTTTTTCGCGCAGGAATAGATGGAATTGATTGTATACCAGATCGCCACAGAAGAGGTCGCCTGTCTGGGGGAGGAAGAGTGCTCCTAGGTGTGCCGACTCGCCGCCGCCGAAACGTAGCACGCGAACGTCCATCCCTTCCAGCGTGATAGTATCCGCGTCGAGCGGTTCGGGTACGACAAGTCGCTCCGGTCCATCAGTTCCCCACCGTGCTTGCAACAGTTTCTGAAGTGCTGGTCCGCTGGTTTTTATGTCCTGGACGACTTCCGGCAGAGCGGCGATGCGTGCGTTCGGAAAGCGGGTTGCCAGCACGTCTAAGCCCAGATAATGGTCCGGGTGTGCGTGGGAAATGAATATCGTCGTCAGGCGTTTGCCGGAAGCGTCCACCATATCCGCGAGGCGTGAAGCGTCGGTACGCGTTTGCACGACATCGAACAATATGGCGTCCTTATCTGCGCAGATCAGAAACGAGTTCGCCATCCCCGCGACTTCGCGCGACGTATAGACCACGACGTGCAAGGAGCGTACCGTCGGCTTCCCGACAGGGGGCGCGGACGACGACGCGACCTGTGCGTACAGGGGAGACGCGAGCAACGCGGCAAGCGAGACAGAGGCGAGTAGAGGTATTTTCCGCATAGGGATCTCCTTTCAGAACATAGCGAGGAGGCGAATCGGGCTACCGGAAGCCCCCGCGACTTTGAGCGCACCGGCGAAAATAGTGGCTCCCTTCGGCGGAACGAGGGCAAGGTTGTGTACGCATTCGATGCCCCACTTACCGCCCTTGAATAATGCCTTATGCGCAGTGTATTCCTTATCTACGCCAAGGTCGAACGAGATTGTGTCCACTCCGATGCCGCTGATCTTTCGTTCGCGGAGCAGAAATTCGCAGGTTTCTGGGGTGAAGCCGGGGAAGTGCATCGTCTGGCTGGCGTCCATATTCAGGAAGTCTTTCGCGTTTTTCGCCCGCTCGTCCCACCCACTCCACATAAAAACCGCCACGCCTTGCGGGAGTCGCCCGTGGCGTTTCTCCCACGCCAGAATATCGTCGGGCGTCAGTGGCGCGTCATGGTTCTTGGCGGCTTTGGCGCGAATATCAATCACGGCAAGCGGAGCGATGAGTGTACTGGCGGGTACTGCTTCGAGGTTCGGTTGCCCGATAGCAAAGTGACTGGGCGCGTCTATATGGGTGCCGTTATGCTCGATGAGTTCCCACTTGTTGGCGAAGACGCCGTTCTTTTCCATCGTAGCGATTGGCTCCTGGCGGAACGGGAATGTCAGACCAGGGATCGGGATGATCGGGAAGTTGGAGGACAACGTGTGGGTCATGTCCACGATAGTATCGCCGGACAACAAGCGGCGGGAGCGTTTCGCAGGCGGCGCGGCGAGTGCGGGAGTCGTCACTCCCGCCGCGGTGAGCGCGAGGAGTTCACGGCGGCTAATACCCGCCAACGCCTGCTGTATAATAGTCGGGGCGCACATGGTAAGCTACTCTTTTCTGCAACGGATCAATGTTGAACGATTTTCCCATGTTGCTTACAAAAAAACAAGTACTTACGATAAAGTAAGTACATGTCTGATTCAAAACCCGTTATCTTTAACTGTCCCGTCGAAGCTGCTTTAGAAGCGATTGGTGGGAAATGGAAACCGGTCATTCTGTGGCATCTGAGCCATCGGGAGTACCGTTTCGGTGAATTGCGTCGCGCGATCCCCCGCGCCACGGAAAAGATGATCATCGAGCAGTTGCGGCAACTGGAAAGGAGCGGGGTCGTTTCTCGGGAAGTTCTCGGGACCGTCCCCCCGGCAGTCACTTACTCACTTACCGAACACGGACATACATTGAAGCAGGCGATTTTCTCGGTAAGTGAGTGGGGACTGCTCCACGCGGAAAAAATCGGCGCACGAATTTTGATCGTGGACGGGGCGCGGGATAGTTCCTGAACGTTTTTACTCTGAGGGTTCGCACCAAAATAAATCGGCATAACCTGCGCGTGAAATCGGGTGTCTAACCCATATGCATTCACAGCGGGTCCGCCCGAGACTGTCTTTCATCAATGCCATCGCCGCTGAACCGGGCGTCGAACCGGAACTATATATTTCTACCCCGCGCCGCGTGGTGGGCACCAACGACATGCGTCAATGGCGTGTCTGGTGTGCGAACCTCGTCGCCGGTTTTTTTGCTTTTGCCTATTATTGTTGTCAGAGACATTGGCACGATAGTGAAGTCGCAAGCGTAATAGTCACCACTGTAGCCGGACTGGTCGCGGTCGCGTGGTGAAGGCATGGCGTAGTCGCGAGTTTCTTCGGGACGGCTACGCGGTACGGGCGACGGTCGAAAAATGTGAAAAATGTGGTTTTGAAGATGGCGATAGCATCGTGCGTTATACGTACACTGCTATGGATGGAAAAAGCGCGGTCGGCTATCTGAATCTGACTCCCGACATTGTGGTTCGCGTCGGAGGTTTCGGGGTCGGAAGTACATTTACGGTACTACTGCACCCGACGGAACGATACGAGACGCTCCCGTACTTTCAGACCTTCGGCGTCGAAGTCCCTGGTGCGTCTCCTGTGCGGACCATGCCACCGGTCCAATAGTAGCGACTCGATATAGATCGGGCTCCCCCGAATAGCCGGTGCATCCCTTGCCCCGGCACTTCATCGCCGTCTATGGCCGTGGGGCATCTACCTTTTGGTAATCGGTCGGCGGGAGAAACAGAGAATCGGGGAGAGGTGCCTCGCGGATCGCATCCGTTTTTGTCACGGACTGGTACGGCTCCTTCGGGGTTTCCGTCTGAATAACGGACGCGAGCGTGGTGAACTGTGTTTCCTCGAGCATAAAACCCTTGATCGCCGCCATTTTATCCGTGATCGGCTTCAGCCCATTACTCAATTGCGGAGGTAATGCCGCGAAAAGCGCGATACGCGACTGTTTCGCGGTCCCCGCGCCCGCACTGACGGCTTCCGTCGCCCATTGATCGCCCTGCAATGTAAAGGTGGCTATCGGCGTTTTCGATCCGGGCAGTGTCATTTTGATCGTTATCGTATAACGATAATGGCGGGCGTCCTTGCCTTTCACCGACTTTGTTTCCGCCGTGTCTGAGACATCCGCCGTGCCGGTGAACTCCGGCACGAGACCTTTGTCGCCACCCACAATGACATTCGCCGTATCTACCACGAAATAGGTTTTCGCCTTGGGGTCAAGCACGGTGAACGTGTTGTTGGCGTCGTCGAAAATACGAATCATACCCTGTGATTCCACGCGCCGTTTGTCGCCTTTATAGTAGGTGACAGATTTCGTTCTGGTTTTACCGGATTTGGGCGGTTCCCCCCCGGCGAAAAAAAGGAACGGATCCGCGCCTTTCGTTTCCACCGTTTGCTCCAGCATCAAATCGGCGCGGGCGGGACCCGTGGCTAACCCGAACACCGACACTGCGGCGGCAAAAACTGCCGTGCCTGTTTTGATTCGCATACACTATTATCTCCTTAGATTTTTAGGAACGTCGTTCCTATGATTCGGGATATTCCACCGGATGAGGGAACATCCTCGCTATTTCGCGGTAGGAACCGACCCGGTCGTATGATCCGGTTATTTTTTCTCGCCGGGAGCCTTAACTTTTTTGTAATCGTCCGGCACAGAGAACAGCGAATCCGGCAAAGGTGCCTCGCTTAACGCCGTCGTTATCGTTTGTCGCACAGTGGGTTCCTTGGGCATATTCGCCGTCATCTGCGCGGGAGCCGATTCGCCGAACGACATTTTGGACGAGTGTGTTGCTTCAAGGGGTATACCCTTCATCTTCCCCATCTTTTCCACAAGGGGCATAAAACTTTTACCCAATCCGGATGGTAGCCCCGCGAATGCGGATTGTCCATTCCGTTTCGCGAACACGAAAGAGTCAGGTATTTCTGCCATCCACTGGTCGCCGGTGGTCACGAACGATGGCAGAAACGCCGCCATCATAGCGGGTGCATTCGGGTCTTTCAACGAGAATTTGAGGGTCATTATGTAGGAATAACGGTGCGCCTTTTTGCCGAGAATAGTCTTCTCTTCTTTCAGATCGGTGACGACTACGTCGCCATCGAGTTCTCCCATCTTTGCCATCGCCGCCATCGGGTTCGAGTCATCCGTCGTGACTGCACCCGCCGAAGATGCCTCATAGAAGGTTTTCTTCCTCGGGTCGAGAAAGAACGTTTTTTCATTCACAGCGTCGTGGATAACCACCGAGTCCGCGGTTTCGGTACGCTGTTTACCGTCCTTGTAATACGTCACTATTTTTTCCGTGGTCGGCTTCGCGATAGTTATTTTCCCCCTGTCTCGCTTGGGTGCCCCGCTGACAGTCAAGGTCTGCTCCAGTTTCAGGTCGGCACACGCGTCGGTCACGAGCAAGCCGCAGACGCACCAGGTCGTTGCGGTGACTATTGTTGTGTATTTTCGCTTCAACATCGTAAACTAACTCCTTGTTTGCACGAGACTAAGGTAGGTGACGTTATGATACCTGATTTTCCGGAGCCCCCTTTCCTTGAAGGGAGAGGGGGCGGAAGAGATTGCAGAACTACGGCGCGGACTCCGGCAGAATATGTCCCATTCGCTCCCGCTTCGTTTCCAGGTACCGGGCATTATGCGGGTTCGGCTCCGACACGAGTGGGACCGTTTCTACGATCTCCAGGTCAAAACCCTCGATGCCCGCTTTCTTCGCCGGGTTGTTCGTCAGTAAGCGCAGTTTTGTCAGTCCGAGATCGGTCAAAATCTGCGCCCCGATGCCGTAGTCGCGCAGGTCGGCTTTGAAACCAAGTTGTTCGTTCGCGTCCAGCGTGTCCGCCCCGTGATCCTGCAACTCATACGCCCGCATCTTGTTGACCAGCCCGATGCCACGCCCTTCTTGCTCGATATATAGCAGAACGCCGCGTCCATCGTCGGCGATCATTTGTAACGACTGGTGCAACTGGTCGCCGCAATCACAGCGTAGCGAATCCAACAGATCGCCGGTCACGCACGACGAATGGATGCGTACCAGGACCGGCTCGCCATTCGCTACCTCGCCCATTGTGAATGCCACGTACTCCGACTTATCAACGTCGGAGCGGTACGCATGTGCGACAAACTGCCCGTACTTTGTGGGCAACTGCGCTACCGCGACCTTGTGCGCGAGTTGCTCGGTACGTCGCCGGTAGCGGATCAGGTCCGCGATAGTCACCAGTTTCAGGTCGAACCGTTTGGCGAGTTCGGCGAGTTCCGGCACCCGCGCCATTTCGCCCCGGTCGTCCATGATCTCGCAGATCACCCCGACCGGCGACAACCCCGCGAGGTGGAGCATATCCACCGTCGCCTCTGTGTGACCGGGGCGTTTCAAAACCCCGCCTTTTCGCGCCATGAGCGGGTTGACATGACCGGGACGGTTAAACGCGCTCGGCTTGACGTGGGGATCGGCTAACATACGGATCGTCAGGGCGCGGTCGGCGGCGGAACTGCCGGTGGTGGTTCCCTCGCGGGCGTCCACGGTGACGGTGAACGCGGTGCGTAACACCTCGGAATTGTCCTGCACCATCAGGTCGAGATGCAGTTCGTGCAACCGTTCCTCGGTCATCGGCACGGTGATAATCCCGGACGCGTACCGGGTCATCCGGGTAATATCCTCGGCGGTAATAAACTCGGCGGCGATCACGAAATCGCCTTCGTTTTCGCGGTCCTCGTCATCCACGAGAATAATCATCTTGCCCGCCGCTAAATCGGCGATGGCGTCTTCGATACGGGCGAACGGTCCGGGTTCGGTCGGTGTCATGGGCATTGCACTTTCTATCGTTTATGATACACGAAAGCGGGGGCGCGGTTTCGGATTTTGTGAGCGGGCTGGTTTCTGGCTATGCAAAACATCGGTACCCGACAAACACCCCACGGGAAAGCCGGAAAATTTTTTCAGAATTAAACCGTTTTTAGCAGGAAACCATTGGGTGTAGCAGGAATAAAGACATCGAGTCTATTCGTATACAAACGTAACAAACTATAAACGCGCCGTTAATGGCTCAGAGGGATCAATAGTATGTTTTCGCCTGCCATGCCTCGCCCGCTCGGGGTTCGCCTTCTTTCCCGTGCGCCCCTGCCGCTCGCGCTCACCCTTTCCCTTGCCACGCTGATCGTGGCACAGACGCCCTCGCGGGCGCAGGACCCGCCCGCGCCGACCGCCGCTGCCGCGAATCAATTGTCCCGTCTGAAAGCCGATCTGGAAGCCGCGCTCCGCGAACTGAAAAGCGCAATCGGTGCCGCCACGGACGACAAAGAAAGACTGGACGCGATAGCGGGTATTACCCTGCCGGATCCGGCGGACCTGTCGCTGGCGTTGGAGAATCTGAAAAAAGCCGACAAAGCCCACGTCGACCGATGGGTTAAAATCCCCGCGGCGTATCAGAAGTTCGACGCCGCCCTCGATGCGTTCAAAGCGGAATTGGGAACGGCGGCGGCGGCGACCAACGGTACCGTCAAAGAGGCCCAGGCTTACCGGGACAAGACGGATTTCTACCCCACCGCACTCGGTAGTGACGGCAAACTTTCGGGGACCGTGCCGGATAAAATCGGCGACATCTGCGAAAAAGTAACGAGCCATCTCGGGACGTTGTCCCTCCAGAGCGTGTTCGGACCCGGCGCGACCAACCCCACCGATGCTTCGTTGCTGGAAACCCTGTCTCCGGTCATGGAAGCCGCGCCCGGTGCGTTCTCAAAAATCGCCCCTTTTTATTCTCTGGTCGAGGGTGACGGGAAGCAGGCACTGCGTCTGACCCCGGCCGACCCCGTACCCACGCCCGCAGAGGGGGTGAAAACGGCATTGAAACCGTACACGGACCGGCGCGATGCGTTGATCAAAAAATTTGCCGACTGGTTCAAAGCCGTACAGGAAGGTCCGATACAAACCACGTCATTGAAGACGGTGACGCAGGGTAACGACATGCGCCGGGGTAAGTCGGGCGCGTTCGGGCAGTCTTACGTGGTTCTCGACGAAGCAGATAAGTTGCTGAAGCGGGTGGATACCATCGAGACTGCCTGGGTTAAATTGCGCGATCCGTTGCGGACTATATCGGCGACCGAAGCCGCACTCGCGACCAGTGCGTTCGCGAAACTGACCGACGCCAGGACGGACCTGGTGGCGAACCGGGATCTGATGATCGGTCTCCAGCGCACCGGAACGGAGGGCGAGGAAGCGTTGGTGACGCTCGGGGTGAACCTGTCGTTTTTTCCCGATGTCGCCCGTTTAATGTACCTTTTGAACCCGTCCACGCGCCTCGTGTATCCCGGCGAAAAAGGGCTGTCCGACAACGCGGCACAGAAGCGGCGCGAACTCAAAGAAAAGGAGGCGTTGCTCCTGAACAAGCAAGGCGAACTTGCCGACCTGAAAACCACGCGCGCGCGGATCGTCGCGCAGATCACGCAGGCGCGGGCGCAGGCGCGGACGGCGACGGAGCGTCTGGCGCGCGCCGAAGGGTTGAAACTCGGGATCACGGACACGAAAGCCAGCCTTGAAGAACGCCTCGCTCTGGCGGAGAATGCCAGCGACCGGGAAAAGTTGCAGAAGCAGATCGTCCAACTGACCGAGCGTTCCACGGTGGCAGACGGCGCGGTGACGGCGGCGACCTCCGACAAAACGGCGGCTGAAAACCGCCTGACCGAAATGACGAAAACGGAAAACGGATTGCCCCAAAAGGAGGAAGCAGCCTTCAACGCACAAAAAACGCTGGAGGTGGACCTCGCGACACTGCGGGCGAGCCTGCCCTCGCTCGCCGAATCCGAAGTCGAAGCCTTCGCACAGGCGCGTGACAACGCGCCCTTTCTGGTCGCTACCCCGGTCTTCGACGACCCGGACACCTTGCGCCGTGTCCACCTGTATGCGGACGCGGGCGGTAAAACCGTCGTCTTACGCGGTAGACGTGAAGATGTGCAGAACGTACACGACGTGATCGCCGAACTCGACCGCCCCTCCCCGCAAACCCGGCTGACCTTTCTTTCGATCCAGGTCAACGGCGAAGACAAGGCGTTCGGCCTGCGACGCGAAGGAAAGAACGGCGACACCCGTGCCGAGACCGCGTTCGAGATCATCGGGGCGAACCTCGACGCGGTCAGCGCGGCGACCGACGCCGTCACCGGGGCACTCCGCGACGCGATCTCGGACCAAGTGATTGCCGCCGCGACGACGCGCAAGGGGGAGGGTGTAAAGGACGAACGTGTCGCCCGCTACGGCTTTTATGCCGACGCGGTCAGAGACGCGCTCGGCGACAACGGCGGGGATGATGTCGGCAAGTTGACCCGCTATACCCTCCCGGACCCGATCCGCATCACCACACTCGGTGAGATGATCTTCGTGCTCTCGCTCGGTAGTAGCGACTCGCGCAGGAAGGTGGCGGAATCATTCCAGGGCAAGCTCGAAAAGATCCGCGACCAGTTTACGCAATTGTCTGAAACGGGGGAGGTTGCTCCCCCCGACGACCAGAAGGAAACGCCGGTGCCGAAACCGGAACCGAAGAAAGAAGACTATTCCGCGCAAGCGAACAAATTGATTAAGAACCTGCTTTCCACCGCACTACAAAGCATCGGCACCGAATTCGGTCAGGTTGCGGAGAAAAATGATTACGTCCGGCGTTACTTACCCAAATTCGGGAGTCAGGTCGCGCCGCTGATGCAGTCGTTGCGTGAAATGCTCGGCTTGCCGTCCACACGTGAAAACGGACTTGTCGCGCAGGAGATTACCCCGGCGCAACGCGAGATTCTGGACGCCCTGCAAACCAAAGCACGGACCGATGTCGCCGGAACAGTGTATAACTTACTGCGCCAACTCGATACGATGCCGGAAGAGATCCGCTACAACAGTGCCGCCGCGAACGACTTGCGCGAACAGTACTTGCCGTTGGTGGGATGGCTTTCCGGCAACGGTAAAGGCGAAAATAAAAGTCTGTGGAAGCAAGCTGGAATTAACTCACTGATTGCGGGCGGTGAAAAAAATGCGCCGTCCGAACTTCCGGCGGATGTTTCCTCCTTGCAGGAATGGGACCGCACAGCATTTGAGATAGCCCGGATGCAGTACGTCGCCAACCCCCTGTTCAAAGCGACGGGACGGATCGAGGCGGCGGACAGCATGATCCGAGCGATGATTGACCATTACGACGGCGACCTGAACCGCTTGCTCCGTCGTCCGGCGATGAATAACATCCGATACCAGATCAGCACCAACCTGAAAGGGGTGTCGCTCGGCGCGGTGGAGGAAACCTCTTTCCTCGCCACCAACCGCCGCGTGACCCGGGTCGAGCCGGTCGGCACTGGCTCACTAACGGCGTCCGAAACCGTGGACTATTCCGAAGCCGCTTCCACCCTTGCCACACTGTATACGAAACAGAAGGAGCGCGAAGGGACGCAGAACAGTTTCATGAACGGCTTGCTGTCCGCCGGGGTCGCGTCCGCCGTCGGTGCCCCGCCGGAAACGCAGGTGATCGCGGGCGCAGCGAGCCTTATCAGCGGACTTCTCGCGCCGAACTCGCAAAACCCGGAGAACGATCTGGCGGCAGCCGGGGAGGTGTACAGTATCTCGTCGGGCAACGTGTATAAAGTAACGCCCATTTTCGGACCGAGCGGGCAAAGTATGCGCTTTCAATTCGATTTCGCCGGGACCACCCGCGTGCGAGAGCCGGGCGGTACGCTCAATCCTACCTTGCCCCGGATCGAGCGGCACACCGTGAACACCGAAGTCGCGCTGACCAACCTTGAAATGAAGCAGATCGCGTCGTTCGACAGCAACTATCAGATCGGCTTGCCGAAGCGACAGTCGGGCGGCTTGCCTCTGGTCAACCAACTCCCGCTCCTGAAGGAGTTGCCGCTGGTGGGCTACTTCACCAAGCGCGAGGGCGAACCGTCGCTACGGCAACGCTCCGTGATACTCGCGCAATCGGTCATGTACCCGACCATTGGCGACATCATCGGCTTGATGCTTGATGGCGCGACCCTGCCGGTCACGTTCTCGGCAGAAGCCCCCGCATCCACCCTGCGCGAATCGGAGCGAAACCCGGTACGGCTTGTGTCTATCACCCCGGATCGCCCGGCGGCACTCCGGGAAGTGGTTCAACTAAAGATACAACTCAGGCGTCCTGTAACACGAGAGACGACGATTTCGCTAAGGCTTAACCCAGGGGGAGATTTCGTTATGTGGGACGGAAAGTCAGACACTGAATCGCGAACCCCGTTAGAGGTTAAACTAAATCGGGGACAAGATTTTGCGTTGTTTGATTTGAAGTTCCGACCGAAAGGAATCAACGAAGCTGATAAAGCGAACATAACTATGGAGGACTTGAGAACATATAAGATGAGTTCCGCGGAGCAGTTTTATGGTCAGGAACAGAGAAAAGCAATCGGTTCTGGCACCGAGGCTGATACAGGGCGAAAAAACCTGATGAAGTATCTTGCCCTGACCCAGACATCAGGCGTCCTGAAGATAGAGAAGCAGAGTGGCAACGAGTATTCCTTGCCGATTTTGGTAACCAATGACAACACTTCGGCGAAAGTCCTTGATGGCGAAGCCAATATCGAAATCGTGGTTCCGGAACAAACCAGTGCTGTCGCGGGAGTCTCGAAGAAACAAGGTGCGGTTTTCGATCTCTTCACAGGGGGCACTACGGATTTAGATGTTCTGGAAGAGGGCACATCACTCGACCTGTCCGCCTTGTGGAGTTCATCGGGATCTTTCGCGACGACAAAGGACACGAAAGCAATTGTCGCTGTCGTCGGACAATATCTATCCGCGAACATTATTACTGACCTTGCGTTTGGTACCTCGCGAGATATGAAAATCAATGTAAAAGTTCCCGGAACGATGGGAGTGGGAATAACGGATTACGTGACTCCAAAAGCCAACGGCTATGTTAAAGTCGGAACCGACCTGAACAACAAGGTCTTCCGATTTACCTACGCCGTGAAGCGAAAACCTGCCACGGAAACGAGGAAAACAGATGAGAAAGTGACCAACGTTGTCGCTTTCGCGGAGGGAGAACTGAAAGCGGAGTTGCACCGGGGGATAGAACCGGTCAATCCTCCCGAGATCGTCACGGAAGGCGAACCGCTCGGCATCTATGTCGAGTCGCTGGCGGGACTGATCGAGGGGCAGAAGATAGAAGTCGGCGCGGTGGAACTTCGCCTGATCAGCGCACCCGACAGGAGTGCTCCGCGCCGCATTCGTCTGAGCAAGGGAACCCTCACCGAAGGACCGCTCGTCATCGGAAAGACCGGGGACACGAAGAAACGCTATTACGCGATTGTGATACCCTCCATGAAGGATATGGGATTCTCCAAAGATCAAAAGATCAAGGCGAATATCGTCTTTCGGGTGACGGCGCAGGATGCGAAAGGGGTTCCAGTTAAAGAGCGAATCGTCGAAATGCCGCTGACGATTGAGCGTGAAAAGGAGAAGAAAAAGTAGTCGCGCTGAAGTCCGCCATCATAAACCCGCGGTGATCAATGGGGCGGTGTTCGAAGGCGGCGGAGCCGGGGCGAAATAGTCGCCCCGGCTCCGCCGCCTTGAAGAGGAATCAGCGAACGACTGTCGCGGTTATTCCCGGCGTCGGCGGGCGACAAGACCGAGCATTATGCCACCGCCACACAGGGTAAGAAGAATCGAGCCCGGCTCGGGGATGACCGCCGCACTCGCCAGATCGGCGAATTGATTGAGGTTGGTAAGCGGGGGGGACGCCGGTGTTGCCCCACTTACAAGGTCTACCGTCACCCAGGGACGTGACGTATTCTTGTAACCGAACAACGTCTGACCGTCCGCGCCGAATGCCAACTGACGGCTGTATTGATTCGTGTTATTTGATGTTCCGGAACTGATCACCGCGAAACCGGACGGCACTACGGTCGAAATATTGACCCGGAAAAATCGGGTTTGGTCCGCCCCGTACAAAATTCCGCCGGATGAGATCGCAATATCGCCGAAAAAGTCGAAAGTGGGTTGCGTGGGAGTAGTGACAAACGGGTTGAATTCCGTCACTACGCCCGTGGACGGGTTGAACCGCACCAGAGTGGTGCTTTGTTGGCGAACAAACCAGTAGTTGCCGTTGAAGAAACTGGCGTTCGTTGCGGCACCTCCGAACGAAGTCAGCGGCGTGATCGTCCCTTGTGCCCCACCATTAATATCGTAGAAACGGAAAACACCGGCACCCTGCGCGTTCCCTGACCCTGCGCGGTAATATAACCTGTTATTTGCCGCATCGAATGCCAGACCGTTGATATTAGTGAATGCCGTCGTGACCAACAAATCCTGAGCATTGGTAGCGGTGTTGATTCGGAACAGACTGGTACTGGTCGAGCCATAGATGATGTCAGCTTTGGCTACCGTGGAGATCGTAGCAAGCATCAGAGCCGGAATAACGAAACGAAAAAAGCGCGCAATCATAATGTCTCTTTCACAAAAATGGGGTGGTTTTGTCTATCAAAGGATTAAGCAAGAACTGTGCCAGAACGTGAAAGGAAAACGGCAGATTCGCGGGAAAGGACCGAACCGAAAGCACAAACTATCAACCCAGCACCGGAGGTGAGACCGATCCAACGATGGCAGACGGAAACGCGTTTCCGCGAGTTGTCGCCGTCCGCCACCCGGAGGATATTCGACAAAAAAGAAAACACGCCTAATTCGGCTTCGCGACAGGTTGACGGAATCCTCGCTCTATCGTGTCGTTTGGGTCGGTGGAAACGGGACCGTCACGCCATAACCAGCGCATCATATCCGGCATAATCACCCCGCCGAACTTCTGCCCGTGCCCGTTGATCCCCCAGGAGTAGTTTAGATCGTAGCCCTTTTGTGTCAGCGCCTTCATCAGGCGAACATTCTGGAGGAACCAGTCTCGCTTCTCATCATAAACGCCGTTGCGGACGCCGCGATTATCGTTGCGCCCGTCGCACAGGAAAACGCGGATCGGCTTCTTCTCACTCGCCAATACTTTTTCGGGGTAGACATGCCCACCCCGGATATTGACGAAACTGCCGACATTGCTGAGTACCTTTCGGAAATGGTTGGGGCGTTCCCAGGCGACTGTGAACGCCGCGATGGCACCCGAACTCGATCCGCCGATGCCGTGTTGCTCCGGGTCTTTTGAAATATTGTAATCCTTGTAAAGGGCGGGCAACAGTTCCTCGGTGACCACGCGTGCGTATTTATCGTCGAGCGTGTTGTATTCCGTGGGGCGGTTTGTATTTCGGTCGCCCCAATCGCGCGGTGTGGGTTCGGGCTGCTCGGGCGTGCGCCCCGGATTGATGAACACGCCGATCATCACCGGTATCTCGCGCCGGTAGATCAGGTTATCCATCACGTTCTGCGCCCGAATATCGCCGTTTTCGTCCTTGAATGCCTGCCCGTCCTGATACACCATCAGAGCCGCCGGGACGGACGGATCGTACTGCGCCGGGACGTACACCCAGTACGTGTGTTGCGTGCCGGGATAGGCGTTGCTCGGTAAGGTGAACGGTCCACGGATCTCGCCTTTCGGAACGCCCTCCTGCGGCATCGAATCGGGACCGAGCCGATACTGTGCGTTCGGGTTTACACCGGGTGGGGTGGGGTTTTGCGCCCCGCCCGGTGGAACCGGAGTCGTTTGCGAAACCGAAGGTTGCGCGGGAACGGGCGCGGGAGTCTGTGCGTGTGCTGCTGTCGTTGTCGCACCCGAAACTATCAGGCTGAGGGCATACATTGCCGCTGTTCTCATTCAAACACTCCTTGACGCCGGGCGGTGAAGCCCGGCGTTTCCCCTGTACTTTGGTGGGGCAAACCCCCGTTACTACACCTGTGAAAGCTGGACGAGTTTGCCGGTGCTGTCACCGAACGATTCGGGATGAACGCCTGCTCGGTCCAGCAGCGTCGTATACAGGTTTGCCACCGGCGTATTGTTCTCGTAGACGAGGTGACGACCCGGTTTGAGCTGTCCATCGCCGCGCCCGGCGACAATAACCGGCAGATTCTCATGCGTGTGCCGGTTGCCG
Organism: Armatimonadota bacterium; assembly: GCA_014381035.1. The sequence goes on along the minus strand of JACMIS010000373.1, from coordinate 4,778 downwards.
TCGCTGATCCCGCTTCCATAGACGACCATCGAGTGATCGAGCAGGCTACCGTCGCCGTCCGGCGTGGATTTGAGTTTGCCCAGAAAACGCCCGAACAGGTCGGTATGGAACGTATTGATCTGCGCGACTTTTTCGATAAACTCGGGGTTGTTACGGTGGTGCGTCAGCGGGTGGTGGCTGTCGGAAATGTTGATCTCCGGGTAGGTTCGCATACTGCCCTCGCGCCCGATCATGATCGTCGAAACACGCGTCAGATCCGTTTGAAACGCCACTATCTGGAGATCGTACATCAGTGTGATGTAGTCGGCGAAAGCGACCGGGATACCGGTCGGCTTTTCCATACCGGGCATCGTTTGTGTGTCGTTCTCCGCGGTCTGGATTCGGGCTTCGATTTCGCGCACGGAGGTCAGATATTCGTCCATCTTCCGTCGGTCCGCCATGCCGAGTTTGGTTATCAGCGACTGGGTGTCTTCACGAACCATATCCAGAATACTCCGGCGGTAGCGGGCACGTCGGGCACGCGTCGCCGGGTCCAGACGGAAATCCTCGGTGCCGAACAGCCGCTCGAAAACCGCACGCGGGTTGGTTTCCGGCGGCATCGGCGTGGTCGGGCTGCGCCACGAGATACTGTTGGTGTAGGCGCAACTATACCCGGAATCGCAGTTGCCCACGGTGCGTGAATCCTCGCAACCCAATTCGAGCGACGCGAATCGAGTCTCCGAGGCGAACGCGCGGGCGGCGATCTGATCCACCGACACCCCGCTACGAATATCCGCCCCGCTCGTCTTCTTGCAGTGGACGCCGGTCAGAAACGAGGCACCGGCGCGGGCGTGGTCGCCGGGACCGTCGCCCAGTTCATTCCCGTTGTGGTCCGCGAGACCGGAAAGCACCAGCATATCGTTGCGGTATGCTTCCAATGGTTTGAGGATGCGCGTCATTTCGTAGCCGGAGCCGACCGCCTTCGGAGTCCAGTCGTTCATGATGATGCCGTTGGGCACATAGCAGAAGACAAGCCGAACGGGGCGGGTTGGTGCTACCCGAGTCACTGCACCAAAAGCGGGTGTCATCGCGTCCAGTACCGGCAATGCGATGGCGGCACCCGCGCCGCGCAGAAACGACCGCCGGGATAAATGATTGCGCGTTAGAAAGCTCATTGAATACTATTTCCTTTCCGCATTTGAAATGGCCTGCTGGAAACGATCTCCAGGACCATGCTTGAAAAACGATAATCGTCCGCCGCGACCTGTTTCGAGATGTCCTTGACGGTGGCACGATCATGCCGCTCCAGACCGCGTCCCAGAGCATACGTGAGCATTTTTGACGAAAGACCCTGTACGAACGCATCATTGTCCGTCTTGAGAACGGTCTTCAATCCGTCCGGACCGTTGAACTTGCGTCCGTCTGGTAGCGAGCCGGAGGAATCTATCGCGACTTCGCCGTCCTTTTTGCGCCACGCACCGATGGCGTCGAAGTTCTCCAGCCCGAATCCCAGCGGATCCATCCGAGAATGGCACGAAGCGCAGGTCGGATTCTTTCGATGCTCCTCCAACTGCTCCCGCAGTGATTTTGCCGAGCCGACTGCAGACACATCGAGGTTCGGCACGCCGGGCGGCGGGGCAGGTGGCGGGGCGTCCAGAATGTTGTCGAGTATCCATTTGCCGCGTAGCACGGGCGAGGTGCGGTTCGGGTAGGAGGTGACAGTCAAGACGCTTCCCTGTGTCAAGACGCCGCCGCGGGCGGTTCCGGCAAGGCTGACCTTACGGAACGCCGGTCCCACCACGCCAGGAATCCCATAAAAGCTCGCGAGGCGTTCATTGAGGAACGTATATTTCCCATGTAGCAGGGTCAGGATACTGCGGTCGTCGCGGATAATGCTGTCGAGAAACATTTCCGTTTCCTGTTGCATGGACATACGCAGATAGTCGTCGAAGTCGGGGAAACGGTCCCTGTCCGGCTTCGCGGATTCGAGTGCCCGGAACTGGAGCCACTGCCCGCCGAAGTTTTCCGCCAGCGCGTGCGAGCGGGGGTCTTTGAGCATCCGCCGGACTTGAGTGTTAAGGACATCGGGTTTACGAAGCAGTTGCTGGTCCGCGCATCGTCGCAATTCATCATCGGGCATCGTGCTCCACAGAAAGTAAGAGAGGCGCGATGCCAACTCATGCTGCGTGAGTAGATGCGGCGTACCCGCCTTTGCCACCTGAGGATCTCGTTCGATACGGAACAGGAAATGCGGGGACACCAGGATGCCCTGAAGCGCGAGGCAGACCCCCTCTTCGTAGGTATCGCCTTGCTTCTGCGCGAGGGAGACCAGGCTGGCGAACCGGGCGACTTCCGTCGCAGTCACGGGACGCCGAAACGCCCGTCGCGTCAGGTTACTCACGATCTTTTCCGTGCAGTCGGGACTGTGACCGCCGTGCAGGTGCCCGCAAACGAAGATCTTGCGCAAACTGGCGTTGGCGGCTCCCTGCTTCTGGGCATACGGACCTCCGATCTCCAGAAAACTCACGCGAACGTCGTTAGTCGGTGCCTTCTCTTTCAAACGTGCCTCAAATCGCTTCCGCCGTTCCTCGATTTCCGCCTCGGTTAAACCGGCGCGGGGTTTGAACACGGGCGGCTCGATACGTCTTTTCGAGGGGTTCGGTCCCCCGTATTCGGCTGGAAGCCCTTCGTACAGATTCTCGATAGTGGCGGCGACCCAGTGATCGCCCGTCGTCATCCGGAAGCGACACTCCTGCGTCCTGCCGGAAAAATCCTGGCGATCCTGGGAAAACGCCGCCGAACCGGTCGGATCGAAGTCGAGCGTTTGCACCTTTTTACCGTCCACCCACAAAGCGAGGCGAATCGCTTCGGAACCGAGCGGACGGACGCCATTCAAACCGAATCGGAACAGGTACTCGCCGTCAACCGGAAACCGGTGCATCGCGTGGCGCGAGTTCGGCATGTTCAGTCCTGTGGCGTCGTATCGGGCGGGGACTAGGGGACCCGTGACTAATTTCCGTCCCGCTTCCTCGTGGCGAATGAGAGTAGGCTGGAGGGGGTCTGTTCCGAAGAGGGCGGTGCGTGCGATCTTCTCGGACGCGTTCACGTACTTTTCCATCTGCGAGGAGGAGAGCGAGAGAACATCACCGATATTGTCGAACCCGTAACCGGAGTCGTCCTGCGGGAAATCGTCTGCGGGGCGGAAGTTCACCTCCAGCAGGTCCCGAACCGTGTTGTTGTATTCGGCGCGGTTCAGTCGGTGCGCGGTGACGTTCCCCGGATTGGAAGCGGCAGCGCGATCAACCTTGTCGAACTCGCGCTCGACGCGGAGGCTGAGGGCTTTGATCTTCGCCAGATCCGGTCGCGGCGATCCTTCCGGGGGCATTTCACCGGTCTGGATTTTACGAATGACACTTTCCCACGTCTCGCGGGAGTGTGTCACGGAACCCGCGCGGCGCAACGATGCCAGGTCCAATGCTCCCGACTTGGTTTGCGCATTGTGGCACCCCACACAGTTTTCGGTAAAAAACGGCCACGCCGTTTGCTCGAGGGTCAGAGCCTTCGGAGAAACCTTTGTTTGGCGTCCGGATGTCGGCATGGCGGACAACCCGAGCAGTGCCAACAGGCTGAGCGATGGCGCGACGATAAGCCATGTACGCATACGATGTTTGTTCTCACAATCTAAATCACGCCCCTCCCCCCATCGGGAAGAAGATAATTCGCGGGCATGATGATAATCGGATCCGGCGGGATCGCGGGACGGACAGGATGAATCTATCCTGTTCGGGTGTTAAAACGATTTGTTATACCATAAAAAAGAAAATAAAAGGTTCTGTGAACCATATGCGTTGCGCAATCAGAACGGGAAACTTCCGACGCATGAAACAGGCGCAACAACGCGGATACAACGGAATCCGTAGAAGGAAATCCGTGTATGTATCGCGTAGGGGAAATTATGGCACACAAAGTTTTGATCCAGAATGGGACCGTGGTAGATGGCAGTGGCGCGAAAGGTCGCCGGGCAGACGTTTATATTGTTGACGATTTCATCGCGGCAGTCGGGCAAAATCTGGCAACGGACGCCGATTTTGTCATGGATGCGCGGTATAAAGTAGTCGCTCCCGGTTTTATCGACACGCACAGCCACGCTGATGGTGGATTGCTCGAAACACCGGACGCCGAAACGCAGATACGACAGGGCATCACGACCGCGGTCGTCGGACAGGATGGCGGCTCCCGCTTTCCCCTCGCCGAATGGTTTACTCAAATCGCGAGCAAGCGTGTCACGCTTAATATCGCCAGTTTCGTCGGACATGGCGCAGTGCGCGGTCAGGTCATGGGCAAAGATTACAAGCGCAGGGCGACCGCCGACGAGGTGCGGCAGATGCGGGATCTCGTCGCGGGCGAGATGAAAGCGGGAGCCATCGGGCTTTCTTCCGGTCTCGAATACGATCCCGGTCTTTACGCAGACACCGGGGAGATCATATCGCTCGCCGAAGTCGCCGGATCGTTTCGCGGGATCTATATCAGTCACGTTCGCGACGAAGAGGAAGGTGCCCTGGATTCTTTTCGCGAGGTGATCCGTATCGCCAGAGAAGCGCGGCTCCCGGCGCAGATCTCGCACATCAAACTCGCTTCGTCACCGGTCTGGGGCAAAGCGAAAGAAGTGTTTCGCCTGATGGATGATGCCCGGCGCGACGGTCTCGACATTTCCGCCGATGTTTACCCGTACACGTACTGGCAGAGCGGGATCATCGTTTTGATGCCCCCCGAATATGCGATGCGCGGCAAGGCGACTG
>JACMIS010000372.1 GCA_014381035.1 Armatimonadota bacterium | reverse complement strand
GGCCACCCTCCCCCGAAGTCGCCGCCAAAAGCGTGGAAGCCGAGGCGATCCTGCGCCCGATGTACGAGGAACTGGCGATCCTGCGCACGGAACTGACCGGGATCGAAAAAGAGATCGCCCTGATCGGCGATATTCCTAATCTCCTTGCCGAAGTGCGGCGCAAGCGCATCGAGCGAGTTCGCGCCGCCCGTGTCGTGAAGAAGGCGGCGCGGGAGAAGGAACAGGGAGAACGAAAAGCGTCCGACATCGCGTGGCGGCGGTCCACCCTGCCGTTTCTGGGGCACGGCATTTCGGCGGGGCTACGCTACGCGGGCGGCGACCCGGCGAAACTGACTGCGAGCGGGTTGCCGGTCCTGGTCACCGCGGGCGATCTAGCGGCGGGCATCGGAATCGGCACGCGCGATCTGGCGTTTCTGACGTACCATCGCGGCGTCGCCATGCTCGACCACTACAGTCGTTTCACGATCCCGAAGAAGCGGGGCGGAGTGCGCGTCATTTCGTCGCCCAAACGGCGATTACGTGTGGCACAGCAATACGTTCTGGAGAAGGTGCTGGCATTGCTCCCCGTACACGACGCGGCGGCGGCGTTTCGCCCCGGTCTGTCTATCGTGGATAACGCCGCGAAGCACGCCGGGAAGCCGGTCGTGATCCGCATCGACCTCAAGGATTTCTTTCCGTCCGTGCCGTTCCCGCGTGTCAAACGGCTTTTCGAGAGTTTCGGCTACAATCCCGGCATCGCGACATTGTTCGGGCTACTTTGCACGGAGGCACCCCGCGCCGCCGTGACGCTGGACGGGAGCGCGAAGCGGTTCGTCGCGGTCGGCGAACGGTGTCTGCCGCAGGGCGCGTGTACGTCACCGACGCTGACTAATCTCCTGTGCCGCCGGTTGGACGCCCGCCTTTCCGGTCTCGCGGACGCGGCGGGGTTCACCTACACGCGTTACGCCGACGATCTGGTTTTCTCGCACGCCGAAGCCGGCGCGGCGGTCGGGGCACTTCTCCGCGCCGTGCGGCAGATCATCACCGAAACCGGCTTTGTGGTCAACGAGGAGAAAACCGTCGTCCTGCGCCCGCACCACCGCCAGAGTGTCACCGGCTTGGTCACGAACACGGAAACCCCGCGCGTTTCGCGCCAGGACTTACGCCGATTCCGCGCTTTCCTCCATCAGTTCGAGACAAAAGGGGCGGAGGCGGTGACGCAACAGATCGGCAAGGACGCCTTAGCGTACGCAGGGGGGTATCTATCCTTTATCCACATGGTCAGCCCGGAGCAGGCGGAAAAAATCGCAGCGAAGCACCCGTGGCTTTCGCGGTGGAAGAAACTTTAGGCAAGCAGGGGGGAAGCGGGCGGGTACTCACAAAGTATCCGCTTCCTTCTGATTCTCACCCGGTCCCGAGTCGGCTATCAAGCCTATACATTTCTCGGAAAGTTCGCCTACCGTTGACACGGATTCTATATCTGTACACATCAATCCAAATCTTTCGACCTCCTCCCGCATGCGTTTGTCGTACAACAGGGTGCGCTCCAGAAACTTTTGGATAAGGTGCTTTTCCGGCGCACTCGCATTATCGAAGTTACTTTCATTCAGAATCCGCTTTCGGAAGAGTGGCTCGCCAGCCGTGAGCCAGATCGCTTTGATACCGTTTTCGCCCACTAAGTCCGTCACGAATTCTGGCCATAATGCCGACCCCTCCAGCACAAGGCACTCCATGGACGGGTCCGCCGCATGGGAGCGAACGATAGTCTCGACCTGCGGCATGACGTTTTTCTTGTAATGCGAAAGTACATCCGACAAAAGGGCGTCCACTGGAAAATTCCTGTAATGTTCAGCGACATGGTCTGGAACCGCTCTTCCATAGGCACCCACCCAGGGGCGTCCGGGATGACGAGCGAGTTGATCTGTCGAACGATAACTCCAACCGAGTGTCGTTGCCAGAGATCGGGCAAGCGTTGATTTGCCCGCATGAGAGGAGCCGCCAACGAGAATCACTCGCATTTCACTGTTGAATGTACTCATAAGACTTTGATTGTGTGACACGGCATCGGAATCGCGTTACCGCCCCCGGACAGCATCGTTAAGCACGATTTGCCAGGAGGGAAACCGGGATGTGGCGGGTTCTCCCCGGAGTTTTGCTACCGTGCCGGTGAAGCGCGGGTCGAACGCAGAAGCAAACTCGAACGTTTCTGTCGCGGACTTCGGGTCGAACGGCTTGCCGGGCTGATAGTAGGCGATGCCCGCCGCCGCACGTTGCCGGTCGAGTGGTTCCCGAGTGTTAACCCACTCGGCGTGGATCTTCGTGCCGTCCGCGTAGGGCAGGAGATACGCGACGGAGTTTTGCAATGATGCGCCGGAAGGTGCTTGCCACCGGTAGAGTGCACGACCTTCTTCGGGCGCGGCGTAGAGTGCCAGCACAAGTAGCGGTTTGAGTCCGCTCTGATGGTAACTCATGGCATCGCGCTTGATCAGATCCTGGCTACGCCCGTCCGGGAGCAGACTACCCTCGACGTAGGACTTGAACCCCTTCGCCGCGTAGGCGGTGAACGCTTTCTTTTCGAGGATGCGCCCGATAAGTCCGACGATTTTGAGACGCTTGGAGTGCCAGTTGTCTTGCGCGGTCCCTTTGACGTTCTTACCGGTTTCGATTTCGACTTCGGCGATGCGTCGCATCCACGCCTGGATACGGATGCGTTCGTCCGTTGAAAATGCGTCGCGCATCATTCCGTAGGCGACAAACACCGGTTCCAGTTTGTTCTCGTTGATCGGGTTGCCGGTCGGCACATACGCGCCAGACCAGGCACGCACGTATGCCATCGCGGCGTCGCGGTAACGAGTCTCGCCGGAAGCAGCCCACGCCTGTCCCAGTACGACCAGCCGATCCATGTCCGTTAGGGCGGTCCGGGTCGTGATGCGTTCCGGGTTCGTATCGAGCAAGCCCTCGTAATGAATCACCGTGAGCGGGTGCGGTTTTGCGGCGAGCATGGCATCCGCCTCAGTCTGGAGTACCTTCCAAAGTGCCCGCGCCTCCGTGTCTTTCGCGACCAGATTTGCCAACCGTTGACGCTGCGTGTCGTTCAGAAAAGTCGCCTGCCGGATCTCTACGTCCGCGTAGACGTGTAAGGGCGACAGGGAAACGATCACTGCGGCGGTGAGGGATAATCTGAAACCGGCAAAAAGACGGGACGCGGTGTTCCTATTCATGGGCTTTCTGATTGTATAGGATCGGTGCGATTTACGGGAGGCAATCTGTCGCAACGTCGCCGCCGCCGTCTTTTCCGCCTGACGCGATATAATCTTAGTAGTAAAATACTATGGTGCAATACGCAAAACCACTCGCCCGACTCGTCGGGGAGTTCGAAAAATTACCGGGGATCGGTCCGAAGTCGGCGCAACGGTTGGCGTTCTACGTGCTCCGCTTGAGCAACGAAGAGGCGCAGACCCTTTCGGACGCGATCACCGAAGTGAAGGCGAAGATCGGCTACTGCAAGACGTGCTATAACTTCACCGACCAGGAAGTGTGCGATATTTGCCGCGATTCGCGCCGCTCGGACGCGCATATCTGCGTGGTCGCCGAGCCACGCGACTTGATCGCTATTGAGAAGACGGGCGAGTTTCACGGCAAGTATCACGTTTTAGGCGGGGTTCTCGCTCCGATGGAGGGTATTGGACCCGACCAACTAAAACTGCGCGAACTGCTGGTGCGTTTGCAGGATACTCCGGTGGAAGAGATCGTGCTCGCGATGAACCCGACTGTGGAGGGCGACGCGACGGCGATGTATATGGCGAAACTGCTGAAAACGCTCGGCATCCGCGTGACCCGGATCGCGCACGGCGTTCCGGTAGGCGGCGACCTCGATTACGCAGACCAGGCAACCCTGATACAAGCCTTCGAAGGACGACGCGAGATGTGATTTTTTGTCCTTCGCGGACGGCGCCAACACT
>JACMIS010000371.1 GCA_014381035.1 Armatimonadota bacterium | reverse complement strand
ATTCCCGCGTTGATGTGCACGAAATCAGCCTGACCGAACCTTTCCGCGACGAGTGCCCCCAGCGTGTCAATGTCCGCCATGTTCGCCGTGTCGGAACACACCACCTGTGCTTTCGTACCAAGTTCTTGTCGGACCGATTCCACATTCTGCTGACTCCGCCCGGTGAGGATCACCTCGGCACCCCCTTCCAGAAGTGCCCAGACCGTAGCAAGCCCGATGCCGTGCGTTCCCCCGGTGACGACCGCCTTCTTTCCCGTGAATCTACCCATGACAATAATCCTTTATCGCAAGAACCGATTCTTGGGTTACACTTTGGCGACGCACTTGATTTCGATCAGCAGTTCGGGAAACGCGAGACGCCCGATTTGCACGATGGTACTTGCCACAACCGGAGTGCCGGAAAAGATTTCCTTGCGGCATTTGACCGCTGCGGCAAAAGCCGCTTCCATATCCGTGACGAATACCACCTCATCGACGATGTTGTCCATCGTCGCGCCGTATGCCGTGAGCACCTTCTGAATGTTGGCGTAAGCCTGTCTCATCTGCGCTTCCATATCACCGATGCCGACGAACTCACCTTTCTCGTCATGGCTGACCTGCCCGGATAGATAGATGGTGTCGCCGACTTTTACCGCCTGCGAGTAGCCGTATTCCTGCTCCCACGGCATGTTCAAACTTTTTGCATCTTTAGTAGGTGTCATGATAATTTCTTCCTTAGATTCGTGATTCGGTTGACTCCAAACCGTCGCACCGTGCGCCATAACGATCTTATCGGTGCCTTCTTTCAGTTCTTCGCGGAAAGGATGCGCTCAATCTGTCGGCGGGGCGGGATCAATCGGTGTGGGCTACGGCGCGAATCTCGATCCGTTGCTCGGGGAACGCCAGTGCCGTCACGCCGATAAGCGTGCCAGCCGGACGATTTTCCGCGCCATACTCCTTGAGCAGAACGACGCATCGCTCGTAATCCTCTTGTGGGTTCGTCAGATAGATCACCAGTTCCGCGATGTTTAATTTGGTGACTCCGAATCCCGCGAGCACGCGGTCGAGGTTTTCTAAAGTCTGCCGGGTCTGCGCCTCGAAATCGCCCGCCCCGACGAACGTGCCCTGCATGTCATGGGAAAACTGTCCCGATATATAGATGGTACCGTTGACACAGTAGCCCTGGCTGACGCCGTAGGCTTCTTCCCACGGGACGCCGTGATTGTAAGTGGTGACTTTCGCCATCTTTTATATTCCTTCTTGTTGTGGTCCCGTGCCGCGCCAGTGACCAGGGTAAACCAGGACAGGGGCGCAAGGGCAGGCGTGACTTCATTTTTCAGGATGTCGTTCATCGCTTGATAGTTATGTACCCCGATAATCGTGACCGGGTGCGTTGGGTGCCACTGTCGCTACCCCGGTCAACATCTCAGACTTGATGACCATCTACCTGATATGGGCAGATCAAGCCTGTTGACGTAGCACCTTGATTGTTGCGGCGAGTTCCTCGCCTCCGAGACCCGCATCTGCCGCTCTTCGGAAGATGTCGGAGGCAAGTGCCGGAAATGCCGTATTGATCCCGGTTGCGCGAGCGGTCTGCAAAATGCGCTCCGTCGCTTCAACGGAGATGCTGAGCGGGCTTTGCGAGACGGTATAGTTGCCCGACTGGATGACGGCACCCTCGTGTTTCATGAACTCACCGAAGCCTGGCGCGACCTTCGCTATGATGGAGCCATATGTGTTCACGCCGAACCCCTCCGCTTCGCAGATGAGCGCACCATGAAAAAATCCGATCAAAGCTCCGTACAGACAGGACAATGTCGCCAGATCCATCGCTGACGCGGAACCTATCGATTCCCCCAGATAGGTCAGATTCCCACCAAGCACACGGAGGATTGATTCACTCCGTTCAAGCGCGGTTTTCTCGCCAGATAAGAGGATCGTCGTGTCCGGTTGCGCCATTTGATCCGGTGCCACCTGGATAGCTCCGTCGAGATACTGCGCACCATACTTCTTCGCCCAAACCTCCGACTCCCGCGCCTCTTGCGGGCTGCCGGTGGTCAATTGAACCAGGACCCGGTCGGTCAGCACGGACGCTACCTCCTCGGTTTCCAAGATGCCGCTCGCCGCTTTGTAGTCATACACGCAAATAATCGTGATCGGGCTGGCGCGGATCGCGGCGGCAGCACTCGCCGCCAAAATCGCCCCTTCCTGTATGAGCAGGTCCGCCCTGGTGCTGGTCCGGTTCCAAACCGTGACGTGGTGCCCCTGGCGAAGTAGCAACTGGGCGATTTTAAAACCCATTGCACCCAGCCCGATAACCGACACATCTTGTTGTATCCCGTTTGTAATTGCCATCGTTTTTCATACCTTTCGTGTTACGCGCTCTGGCGTAACACTTTGATAAGAGCCGGAGCTTTTTCGTCGCCGTAGCCTGCGATCATTCCCTTGTGGAAGAGTGCCGCGGCGAATGTGGGAAACTCGGAATTGATCTGTGATTCCTGGGCATGTTTCCGAACTAGTTCTAACCCCTTCCAACAGATTTCGAGAGAACTTTCCGGGTGAGTGTATTCCTCTGCTTGAATAGTGTTGCTATCGTTTAAAACCATCTCTCCGATAACCGGTGCCATCGCAGACATCACGGAACCGAGGGCATCGACGCGAATACCTTCCGACTCGAAAATGCGGGCACCGTGGTAAAAACCAAGAAGCCCACCGAACAGGTGAGAAAGAACTGCCAGGTCCCACGCGGCTGCCGCACTGACTGCCTCACCCATATATTGCAAATTTCCGGCAAGGACACGGAGGAGAGGTTCACTTTTCTGGAATGCCATCTTCGATCCCGAGACGAATATCGTGGTGTCGGGTCTGCCAACCTGGCTCGGGATTGCCATAATCGCACCATCGAGATAGGCAATGTCACTTTTCCGTGCCCAATCCTCTCCATCCCGCGCATCCTGAGGAGTGCCCGTGGTCAACTGAATCAGCACTTTTCCGGAAAGGGCATTTGTGGCTTCTTCCGTTTCCAACAGGCTACGTGCCGCGTTGTAATCAGTGACACAAACAATAATCGTCGGGCTGGCACCGAACGCCGCGGAAATATCGGGGGCGATTCTTGCGCCCGCCTGAACCAACGACTCTGCTTTAGTACCGGTCCGATTCCAGACCGTGACGCGATGCCCGTGGTCTAGTAGTGTCCGGGCAAGAACAAGCCCCATCGCCCCCAAACCGATAACCGACACTTCGCTGATTTCACTCATGAGAACCTCCGCTACACGATAGGTAGTTACGATTCGTAAGTTACTTTTAGTAACTTACGAATCGTAGTATAATGGCAGAGGACTGATCTGTCAAGCGAATGCGAAAGAATCTTTTCGGTCCTAGGGAGTCAGTAAGAACCATGGAAATGCCCAGGCGAATGAGCAAAGCACAACGGCGCGAACAACTCTTGCAGGTCGCGTATGAAATAATCCGTTCGGAAGGAACGGATGAGCTAACACTCGCTCGTGTCGCGGAACAAGCCGGGGTAACGAAGCCGATTGCCTATGAGCATTTCGGGTCACGGTCGGGATTGCTCATCGCTCT
>JACMIS010000370.1 GCA_014381035.1 Armatimonadota bacterium | reverse complement strand
GTCAGCGAACCGGGGCGGGGTACGCGAATCACGGTTCGACTCCCCCTCTTTCCCTGCGGGGAGGCACAGCCGTGAACACTTCGTATTCGGTTCTGCTGGTAGATGACCACCAGATTGTGCGCGGCGGTGTGCGCTTGATGCTGGCGGGGTCGGAGTTCGACGCGGTCGCCGAGGCATCGTCCGGCACGGAGGCCGTCGCCATCGCCCGCACCGTAAAACCCGACATCACCCTGCTGGACATCCGCATGGCGGGCGGCGACGGCTTCGAGGCACTCATCGGCCTCAAGGCAGATCACCCCGGCATGGTGGTCGTGATGCTTTCCACCTACGATAATCCGACGTACATGGCGCGGGCGGTCGCCGGGGGGGCATCGGGATACCTGCTCAAAGGAATCGAGCAGGACGAACTACTCGGGGCGATGCGGGCAGTTGCGCGGGGGGAAATGCTCCTTTCGCGGCATGAATTGGCGCGTTCGCTTCGGAGCATCAGTGACGCGGTTCATCAGACTGACTTGATAGCACCGCTCACGCACCGCGAGGAGGAAGTCTTGCGGCTCCTTTCCACCGGTCTGACGAACCGTGAGATCGCGGGGCTTCTGTATATCTCCGAGGGAACAGCGAAAACGCACGTCGAGCATATCATCGGCAAATTAGGCGTTTCGGATCGGGTGCAAGCCGCCGTCTGGGCGGCGCGTCAAGGAATGGTTACGGAGGCGAATCTGGCACCGCTTTCGGTGCAATAACTGCATTTGTCCCTGCCGGAAACTTCGTTTCTTTCATCGGCGACCGTAGCAATACGCCGATTCGGGGATTCGCCTCCGTAGCCAGTTGTGTATTATGGGGGCATGAGCCGCTCATCTGATGGAAGATTCTTGCTCTGCGATGCACCCGGATGCGTCGCGCACACAGACGCGCCGGTAACTTTAACGCCGATCTGCCAAGACACGGAAAGTATTCCGTCCGTTGCTGTGCGATGGCTCTTCGTCCAGCGTAACGCGACATGGCAACATTTTTGCCCGACTCACGCGGCATTGTTTCTTTCACAGCAGACCAAGTCTGGTAAACACCCCTTAGCCTGAAGCGTTTTAGTGTATTGTGTGTCGTTGGGTAAATTACCTGAGTGCTGTCTGGACGTTCAGATACACGGACCTATTTGAGAACGTTTCCACTGTCTCAAGCGCGCTCAAGAAAAGCCTGTGCTGATACCCGACAGAGATGCATCGGCGGGATGAGGCGGGCTATCCGTGACAGGAACTAATCAGCAGAAAGACGGGTTGACTCCCGGCGTGTGGCTGATGAAGCGTACACTGTGCGACTGGAGAACGAGCGACCCCGGCTCGTTCGCGGCGGGGGACGTGCGGCACGGCTCGGTGAAGCGGTTCGCCACGGCGGTCGGCGAGGAGACGATGACGGTTACCTTCATCCACTGCTACCTGAGCGAGACGGCATAGGGTTGGATGGTGAGCCGCCATGCTGGTCTGAGCCGTTTCGAGGCGCACACCGGGGGTGTTGGTAATCGTGACGAAGCCACTCCTCATCGAGCCACGAACGTTCCGCTTCGCGTCCGAGAAGCCGGAAGTCTCCGCCGCCTTGCACCCACATCTGCCGAAGCGGCACCTCGCCTGGTTCGAGCATGAACTGACCTGATTGCGTAGCGAGTGGAACACGCGCGTGGAGGGGGTGAGCGCAACGGGGGTGATGTTGATTCGCGGTGTGTTCGGTGGGAACGGAGTTCCCACCGAACACTACCTCTTCGGCGCTCCGCGCCCCTGACGAGGAAGGGGCTTTGCCCCTTCCGTTGTACCTGTAACCACCTTCTCTCTAACCAGGTGTCCTATTTCAGCACAGAACTCTTCATAACGGCAAATTAAGATGGAAGACCATGCTCCACGTCTGTCTGTTTTCGTAACTCTACCGGAGGGGGCGCGAAGCGCCCCCGGAGGGACCCGGAATGAAAACAAACAAACGGGAGAATGGCTCCGCCGGTATCAATTGTTTAGTATAGAAGAGTATACGAAGGGGTCGCCTACGGCACCAGAAAACGCTGATTTTGCTCTCGATCAGCAAGGTTACAGCCATATCGTTCGACGTTGCTGGTCGGGGGTTTCAGCGAGATACCGGCGAGGTCATCTCTGGGGCACCAGCGAGGTCATTGTTAAGTGTTCAGCAGGATGACAGCATGGTACCAGCAACCTGGCAGCAAGGTTGATCAATAAGCGCACACCCCATCACAGGCCGCTTCATTTCCTTCAACCGCGCCAGAGAGACCGGAGTCGCCGCCTGCGAAAATTCGGTTTCTGCCGTCTGCGATGTAATGCATTTGTGCGCCGCGCGGTCCCCGGACGCAAACGACCTCACCCGTATCCAGGAGTGTCTTCCGGCACCGGTCGATGATCGTGTTGTCCAGATGGCCGTACGCCGCCCGCATCCGCTCACGCAGGGCCGCCCACGACAGTGCCGGTTCGGCCCCGATCAATCCTATCAAACTCTGGCTTACTATGCGGTCCGTCTGGCTCGGGTCCCTGTCGATGCGGGCACGCCAAGGGGCGAATTTGAAAAGTTTCACCTTGTCATTCTTTTTGTCCTTCACTTTGTACGCGATTACGCCTGTCTTACGGGAAGCCCCCGCGAGCGCTTGGGCTGCCCGGCTGACGTCTTTATAGGCGTCCTTATAGGTGAGGTTTAGCGACTGGGCGATCTGGTTGTACGTGAGCGAGCGCTCTTGGTCCGATTTGAGCAGGGCGAGGGCGCGATCTGTGATTTCTTCCTGGGTCGGGCGCGGTGCCGTGCCGGGAGACGCGTTCTCACAGAATTGTGCCCGGCGAGATTCTGCCGGAGCCGGAGCCGAAGGCCGCTGCCGGTCCGGGCCTTCCCCAGCGGAGGTAAAGGAAATCCCGTCGGCGGCGGAAGTGCTAATACGGTCGCCGGAACAGCCATCTGTCCCGTCGGCGGAACCGACCGTTCCGGCAGTAACCCCACTCGTCTTGCGCAGAATTCCTTGTGGTAGCAAAACCTTGGTGTAGATCGCCCCGGATGCCACGTAGACATCCACGCCGTCGTGGTCCACGAGCAGGTCGCCTTTCGCCCCCCACTTGTACGACTCTACGGCGGTTACGACTGCGGCGTGGATGCGCTCGTCATGCTGGCGGAGTTCCTCCGAGTCCGTGTAACCGGCACGCCGGGAGATGGCGTCCACGAGCGCATCGCGGCGCACGGACCGGATGTGCCGAGCAGCATCCTCGCGCTCCCGCCTCTCGGCCTCTTCCCGCTCCTTCCGTTCCTGATGTAAACGAACTTGCTCGTTCCAAGCGGCTTGTTCTGCCTCGCGCTTGGCATCCCGGGCGGCGTAGTGTTCCTGTATCTCGTGTTTCTGCGAACGAAACGATTCGAGAACATGGTTTGTTGCCTGAGAGATGAACCCCTCTGCTATGCCTCGCGAAAGAATCTTGGTTACGCAGTGCTTCCCGTTGTCACCTACGGGTATGAATGTCCATTCGTCAGCCGCCCAACGCAAAAGCAGGGCATGGTCAGCAGCGTCCATCGTCCCGGCGAGCGGGCCGAGTACGGTATCAAGCATGGTATCAACAGAGTTTTTCATGATTTCTCCTAAAATGTTGCAGCCTCACCTTTCGGGGGCTGCCCGGTACGGGCGGACGCATTTCAGCCTGTAGGCAGCACGGTCATCCGGTTAAAGAAATGCGCTCCCCTATTTTCACGATCTGGAGGACGTTCTCGGCTTGGTAGTTGTCGGCACGATCAGCGGCGTTAGTGCCACCAGCCTGAAGGCGAGCATCCCGTCGGGCCATGCCGCGCAAAAGGATGGCCGTTGCCCGGACCCAGGCTTCCGACATCACCACCCCATTACTGTGGAGAGTCATGTCGTCTGGGAGATCGGGCGCGGGTGCCAGTTCCGCATTCAGTTGTCGGGGTTGCCGTGCCATCGTCGTTTCCTGCGTGTCGCTATCAGAGAGCGAGGCGCAGAAATCTCAGCACCTTCGCCGCTTACGCGCGACAACAACGACATGGTATTGGAGAACTGGAGGTGGGGGCGGACGGCGTAGGAAAACCGGCGCAAATCACCTTTTGGGGCGAAATCCTACACGGATGCAGGTGCCTGGGCTACTCTGGCTCTGCGAGCAAATAGCGTACATTCTTCCAATCGTGAAAGGTTTGTATTTGCGGCTGACCGTTCCAAGAGTAGTTAGTCGGATACCCACGTGCGACCGCGAGATGGAAAACAAGGTCGGCAACGAG
>JACMIS010000369.1 GCA_014381035.1 Armatimonadota bacterium | reverse complement strand
TGTAAAAATTGCGTTTAGTAGTCCCGACGAGAATCGAACTCGTATCTCCAGATTGAAAGACTGGAAGCCTTACCTTTAGCCGACGGGACCACGAATCAAAAACAAACCGCCCCCGGTTTCGCGCATTGTCTGCGGATACCGGGGGCGGTTTTTCTAAACCGTTTCTCGCGGGGTTCGGTCTACTCCGATTCCTCCCACGCCGTTATCCAAGACTGTTCGTTATGATCCTGATAGGAACGCTCGCTTTGATTGCTCCGTCTCGCCACGCTACCACTCCCGCAGACGACGGACAGGGCAAGCGCGACCGCACGACCGCACAGGGCGCGGCGTGAAACGAGCGAATCATTGGCGGAAACAGATTGTGCCGTTCCCATGGATTCGGCGTTCCGTTTCGAGCGTTCGGCTATTCGGTTGTCGTGAAGTGTTTTCATAACGTTGCTTTCGGGTTCTTTATCGCCGTGAGTCGAAATAATGCTAAAGGAAGTCGAAAAGATTTCCTACGAATTTCGGAATTCTCTGTAAGAAATGGTCAGGCTGCTCCGTTACTCTTCGTGAAGGAGTTTGTTGTAACCGCTATGCCATCATTCGCCGCCGCCATATCCCCGGTTGTTTCCCTCGTTCCGCCGCGTATTCGCACCATCCGCGAAACGCCGGAGGAGAGTAGGGAGACGTTTATCACGGTTCAGATACCCGATCCCCCGGAAGCAAAGCCGGAGGTTTCGCCATCGCGAGTCAGTTACCATACTCGTATCCGCGAGATCCCGACCGACGAACGCCCCCGCGAGCGGTTGATTCAATATGGTGCCGACGTTCTGTCTACGTCAGAATTGCTGGCGATCCTGCTCCGCACCGGGACCGAAAAATATAGCGCGATGGGACTGGGCGATCACCTGTTGGCGTCGTTCGAGGGGCTTCGTGGCGTTGCACGAGCAAGCATTGACGAATTGTCGAAAATTCATGGCGTCGGACCGGCGAAAGCTGCCCAGATCAAAGCGGCAATCGAGTTCGGACGCCGTCTGGTCGCCGCCTCGCCCGACGAACGAACCAAAATCACGTCGCCGCGGGATGTGTACAACCTGCTCGGTCCGTCGCTCCGCGAGGAAAAGCGCGAGCATTTCGTCGCCGTGCTTCTGGACACCAAGAACGGCGTTCTGCGGACCAAAACGGTCAGTGTCGGGGACTTATCGTCGTCGGTCGTGCATCCACGCGAAGTGTTCGCGGAAGCGATCCGCCACAGCGCGGCAAGCCTGATCGTCGCGCACAATCACCCGTCCGGCGACCCGACGCCCTCCCCGGACGATGTTTCGGTCACACGCCGATTGCAGGAAGCGGGCGAACTGCTAGGGATCGAGGTGCTGGATCATATCGTTTTAGGCGATAATCGGTTCGTGTCTCTCAAGGAGAAGGGCTTGATGTAATCGGGTTGTCGAGTCGTTCGATAAAAAGGAGTTTTGGTGCGAATGAATGCTCTCTACTTAACCCGATGTGTATCATCCCGGGGCGCGTCAGTTTCCGCTTTTCGGTTTCGTACCATCATCAAACAATGTTAAAAAAAGGCACCGCTTTCGCGGTGCCTACAAACAAGAATCAGAAGCGAGTTATCTTAATCGTCTGAACGAACAAACGTGATGCTTTTCTGGAAGTTACCGAGTTTCGCATTTACCTTGCCGGAGACCGGGTTTGAGGTCGTTTTGAAAGTAACGTCAAACAGCACCGTCGTCGCTCCAGTGGGAACAGTGACGGTCGCGGGAACAACCACACTGCTATCGGTGCTGGTCAGAGGAATGGATATTGGCGCGGTCGCCGCCTTACTCAAGGTTATCTTCGCCTGAATAGGACCACCGAAACCGATTGGCGCGTCAATGGACGTTCCAAAATCCACATAGGTGAAAGACTGAAGAGTCGGAAGCACCCCTCCCGACAGAACGGTGATAGAGCCAGATTTGGACTCCACTGTTGCCGCACCCACGGATGCAGTGATGGTAACAGGTGTCGTGAAACCGACCTTAATGGTCGTGATCGGGAATGTTGCTTGGTTCTGTCCTGCTGGCACCGTTACTGTAGTGGGTACGGTGGCAGCGGAAGGAGTCCCACTGGTAAGCGACACAGTTTTGCCACCTACCGGAGCATCGGTTCCCAGTAAGACCGTCCCCGTAATGACACCTCCACCAATGATCTTCTCCGGGTTGAAAAGCAAACCGGAAACGGGATCGTTGTTGCGGATACGGATACGGTAGATACCGCGTCCGAATGTTCCCGCGTACAAGAAGCCCTGCAGGGGCATGGCTTTCAGATCATTGACCTGTACGTTTGGAAGACCGAGCGTTTCGGTAGCATTGGTCCAGGTCAGTCCCCGGTCGGGAGACTGGAACACCCCCACGTCTGTTCCGACGTAGAGAATGTTCGCATCCGCAGGGTCAACGGCAATGGCGTTGAGAGGCGCGTCAGGGAGTGCCGTTGCACCCGCACCGTTCAGGCTCGTCCAGACCGGGGTCGGGGCGGTCACGTTCGCACAGTAGTAGATGTGCGAGGTGCCGGTGCCGCTCAGCCCAACGAACACAGCGTTTGCATTGGCGGGATCAGGCAGAATGGTTGCGACAACTCGGTTGGGAAGTGCCTCTCCCTCCACACCTTCCTTCAGTAGGAGGAACGTTGTGCCGCCATTCCCGGTTGTCCACAGCTTGCCATCCAGAGTGGCGACGAAGATGCGCTGTCCGCTAATGGGCGAGATAGCAATATTGGAGGACTGCTCGCTGGTGAGAACGGTCGGGAAGTACGTCCACGTTCCCGTGGTGGCATTGTAACGCCCCAGTTTTTGTCCCGGCACATAAAGGAAGTTCGGGTTGGTCGGGTCTAACGCCATCGGCGTCACAAAGGCGATTCGCCCGGTGCCAGCGGCGGTATTGTCCGGCGAAATATCACTGACTCCGGCATTGCCTGAGCCATAGGCGTCGTCGGAACGGTTAACCGAACCGTTCTGCGAGCTGAAGTAGATCGTGTTCGGATTCAGAGGGTTGATCGCCACGCCCGTGCCGTCTCCGCCCTGAATCATCTCCCAGTCGTTCAGATCGCCGAATGTCCCTGCAACGCCGTTGTCCTGCGCTCCGCCGATCATGAAGTTCGGGTTGGTCGGATGGTAGGCATTGAAGTAGAACTGCGTCATCTGCAGCCCGTTGTTGAGCGACATGAAGTTGGTGACGCCGGTGGCGG
>JACMIS010000368.1 GCA_014381035.1 Armatimonadota bacterium | reverse complement strand
TCGCCAAACGCCCTGTACCTGTGCGGACGCGGAGCGTCCTTAGCCGAACGGCTTCGACCGGTGGGTGAAACCCCCGCCCGCCCCGGTTTATTTGCCTAATCGTCGTCCCATATCCAGCCGAGGCGGCGAAGGAGATGCGCGAGGGGGAGGGCGAGAGCCGCGTTCCAGAGGGCGTTCATCGCGGTAAAACGTAGTGCCGGCAGCAGGGCGTCCGGCGTTAACGGGGGATTGCAAAGCAGGTAGACGGCGTCCGCGACCAACGAACCGGTCAATATCGCCGACACAATCACTAACGGGTTCGAGCGAACAAACCGCTCCGAAAACCAGCCTGCGACACAACCAGCGACAGTGCGCGATACCAGAGTGGAACCCACCGCCTGTCCCGTGAGAGCGGCGGTTATCAGACCCGCCCCGAAACCCCAACCACAGCCGCCGGCGGCATCGGACAAAAGCGCGGGAAGCAGACACAACGTCAGGACAAAATCGGGGCGTCCGCTGATTTCGGCGTGCGGGAGAAACAGAACGATGTTGGCTTGCAGACCTGCCATCAAGCAGAGTAATAGAATGAACACGCAAAAGCGCACCGCAGGAACTGCGGAAAGATAAGCGGTCATCGGATCAGGAATACCTCGCGTAATGTTCCCGGTAGTGGCGCGAACGGATCCACCCGCGCCGATTTCACAAACCCGGTTTTTTCCGTGACGATCTCGGCAACCGTACCGACCGGAACGCCGGCGGGAATAATGCCACCAAACCCGGACGAGATCACGGTATCGCCGATACGTATATCGTCCTCGCGGCGCAAATACACCACGGTAAGTTGTTGACCGCGCCCCCCCCCGCGAACGACAGCAACCGCTCTATCTTTGACGATGCCTGTCTTGGGGTCACGCCGCTGTACTAACACGCCGACGCCGGAAGACAGATCGGAAAGAAGAAGGACCTGTGCGGTGTCGCTGCCGACTTCGGTGACTTGCCCTAAAAGTCCGTCCGCAGTGCGAGCGACAGAGCCGACTTTAACGCCGTGTTTGGTTCCCCGCGACACCAGCAACGTTTCCGCGTTGGCGGATGGCAACAGGGCGATGATCTCGGCGGGCAAGAGCGGCTTCGGTGATTTATCGGCGAACTGCAACGCTTTCCGGAGGCGCGTCGCTTCCGCGTCCGCGTTTCGGAGCCGCTCGTTCTCTAATTTTAACCGTGTGTTTTCGTTCTGGAGTTGCGCGATGGTGTCGGTATCGCGTTTGCCGGGCAATACGTAATCCCAGAATGTTTTCACGGAGCGCGAGGCACGCGATGTGCCGACGGCGAAAGGGGACGCAACGGTGCGGACCCCGTTCAGTGCCGGGTCGGTACGTCCGGCGGACGCAAGCCGGTTGTGGAGGATGCCGTAAAGAACCCCGACAAAAACAAGAGCCCCGAGTGCGATGATCGCCGTCCGCCCGCTACGTTGCGGTGTAGCTCCGCCCCGCGTTACCCCGCCTCCTAAAAGAGGCGACCCGTTGTTGCCGCCGCGCGAGGAAGGCACGCGACCTGACGTGTGTGGTTTCGCCCGTTCGGAGCGTCGGGTAGGCGGTGGCATGATGCGCTCTCAGATATGATACGGCGAAACGCGCCTTTTTAGTTCAATTGGCTGTGCGTTAAAAGCGCGTTTCGCAGATTCGGGTTGCTACGGATCGCGTCCAGAACCTCTCCGGCACCGAGCGCGACGCAGGACAGCGGGTCTTTAGCGATGTGCACCGGCATCAGCGTTTCGGCGGCGATCAGTTGATCCAGACCGCGCAGAAGCGCACCGCCCCCGGCAAGATAGATTCCCTGATCCATGATATCGGCGGCGAGTTCGGGCGGCGCGGACTCCAGCGCGACTTTGACCGCTTCCACGATCTGATTTACCGGATCGGAAATCGCCTCTCGGACCTCGTCAGAAGTGATTGTTGTCGAACGGGGTAAGCCAGTTATCAGGTTTCGCCCGCGCACGGTCATGGAGAGTTCCTGCTCCAGCGGGTACGCGGAGCCGATATTGATTTTTACATCCTCGGCGGTACGGTCGCCGATAAAAAGATTGTAGGCGCGGCGGATGTAGGCGGTGATCGCTTCGTCAATCTCGTCACCCGCCGTGCGGATGGAGCGTGAAGTGACGATACCTCCCAGCGAAATCACCGCGACTTCGGTCGTGCCTCCGCCAATATCCACGATCATCGAGCCGGTCGGCTCCGCGACCGGTAACCCTGCGCCAATCGCCGCCGCCATCGGCTCCTCGATCAGATATGCCTGACGCGCTCCGGCTTTGCGCGTCGCATCCAGCACGGCGCGTCGCTCCACTTCGGTCACGCCTGAAGGGATACCGACAACGACTTCCGGCAACGCCCAGACGCGGCTCTTATTCACCTTTTCGATGAAGTGACG
The DNA here is from genome assembly GCA_014381035.1 of Armatimonadota bacterium. The sequence goes on along the minus strand of JACMIS010000368.1, from coordinate 1,969 downwards.
GAGCATCCGCTCGGTCTGCTCGAAGTCCGCGATGACACCATCTTTTAAAGGGCGTACGGCGACGATATGTCCGGGCGTGCGACCGAGCATCCGTTTGGCTTCCTCGCCCACTTTGAGGATTTCATGGGTATGCACGTTAAGCGCGACAACACTGGGCTCGCGGATTAATATGCCGCGTCCACGCACATAAACCAGCGTGTTCGCGGTACCAAGATCAATGCCCATATTACGGGAGAAACGACTGAAGATGTGGCTTAAAAAGCGCATGCGGAAAATGGTCTGGCTTTCGGGAAACGGGTGCCCTGAGTATATCACCTTCCGTGATTTCGACGGAGACCCTGGTGCTATCACTCCGCACCTCTCACTCTGAAGTGAGTGGGGAGCCAAGGGGAGGGTGTGAAGTCCTGCGCGGCATTAAAATTGCAGGGATTATTACCGGCGACGGTATCGCCACAAACAAGGAAGTGGAAGAAATCAATGACCTGGATTGAAGTGAAAGCGTACCATGTCGGAACGTTCGGCGGTGTATACCCGATGGACCCTGCCGGGGACCCGACCCGCTGGGTAAATATGGACCGCGTGTTCTCCATTTTATTCGAAGAAGAGAAGGGCGGTCCGATAATGGCGAAACTGGAAACGGAGCGTAGCGGGACATTTTTGGTGCGCGATTTATATTCCATCGAAGTCGTGCGCGACTACTTGCAGACCGAGCGGACACGCCGCCTGCGGCAGGAAGACCGATGACGCTTTCCGAACCGCTTGCCGCCTGGTGCGAAACTATCGTGGGCAAATTTGATACCGATAGCGATTGCAGCCACTCGCACGCCGAATCTCAGGTATGGCGGATACAGGCGAAATCTTCCGGCGAAATATACTACGTGAAATCACACCGCCGCGACGGCAAGCGGGAGCGGGAAATCTGGGCATACACCCATGCCGTACCGCTTCTCGGAGGGTTAGCTCCCCGCCTCGTCGCTGTGCGGGACGAATCGCCACATGCCTTGCTCCTCTCCGCGCTGCCTGGCGAACCGATGGAGCGCGTTTCCCTGACCCCGATACAGGAACGAAAAGCGTGGCAACGAGCCGGAACCGCTCTGGCGCGTTACCACACGGTCACCAGCCCGTGGTTCGGACGCCCCGACCGCAACGGCAATCCGCTGGAGGGGACCCAACCCGATGCCGAAATATTCTGGCAAAGCCGCCTCGCCGACTGGATCGGTCGCGCCGAACGCGGTAACTATCTGACGCCGGACGAGATCGCGTTTGCCCGCGACCGGGCGCAGGACATGACTGCTTTCCGGGACGAATCGGCGGTAGCCACGCACCATGATTACACCCCGCGCAACTGGATCGTCTCGCCACAAACCGGCGAATGGCTCGGCGCGATAGACTTTGAGCACGCCTGTTTCGACGTGCGCGTCGCCGACTTCAAACTGTACCGGGACCGGTTTTTCGTCGCCCGCCCCGATCTGGAGGAGGCGTTCTTCACCGGCTACGGCGCACCGCTCACCGACCGGCAACAGGCACAGTTGCAGATCATCCATATGCATCAGGGCGTCAGCGGCGTGGTCTGGTCCCGCGAGCATAACGACGCCGGGTTCGAGTGCGAGAACCACGCGATTCTGGACCGGTTGCGGCGCGAATAAATGATAGCGGCAAGGTTTCCGGTTTTATAAACTGCAAACGAGTAGGGGCTTCATGGCTTTAAACAACGATCAAACACAAGAGTTCTGCAACGGCTTTTTGGGATATGGCAACCTCTCGGCTCCCCTCTGGTTCATTGGGATGGAAGAAGGTGGCGGGAAAAGCGAATCCGAAATCGCCGCACGACTTGATGCCTGAGAGAAACGCGGCAAGCGTGCATTCGAGGATTTACGGGCATTCTGCCGAGAAACTGGGCACGCCGACCTGCAAGTGTGGGCGAGCGCGAACGCGCCGCGTCAGAAAACGTGGTGTGGACGGACCAAAG
>JACMIS010000367.1 GCA_014381035.1 Armatimonadota bacterium | reverse complement strand
GTCCCGCCGCGAAACTCTTGCTTCCCGCGATTGGCACCCGACTCGCCGACCCCGGAAGCGTCGCCAACGCTGTCCCCGCGTTGTTCGCCGTGGCGTCGCCGCAGGAAGCGGTAGACATGATGGCGCGTACTCTGTCCAAAACGCAGGATTTCGTGGTGCGCCAGACGCTGGTGTATCATGCGGCGCAACTCCCGCCGGGCAGCGCCGACCCGCAGGCGCTCGCCGCCGCGATCAAGCCGTTGATGGAGGCGAAAGTCTCGAACAACGGTGAAAACACGACCACAGCGGAGATCAACAGTCTGCGGACGTCCGCCGCGAGTGCGTATCAGGTACTTTCCGGCGACACGAAAACCACCGCCGACGCGCTCGCCGCGCTGGTCACCAATACGAAAGTCCCGCTCACCGTGCGGCGAAACGCCGTGACGCAACTCGGGAAAATGGGCAAGACTGCGCTGGATGTTCCCGAAGTCTTGCCCGCGTTGAAAGTCGCCCTTTCCGATAAGGATTCGACGTTGCAGGGCGCGGCGGTCGCGGTGCTCTTCAAATTCGGCGGACCGGCGGCGCAAGGCGTCGCCCCGCGCCTTTCCGAATTGCTGCTCGCGGCATGGCAGAACAAGGAAGATAGCCGCGCCTACTCACTGATGAACTCCATCTATCGCATCGGACCACGGGCGAAAGCGTCGGCACTTCCGGTGCTGAAAAAGATTATCGCGGGCGAACCGAAAGGGTCCCCGAACGCCCAGTTCGCGCAACTCGTTTTGGAGAAGGTCAGCGAATAACAGGTTATTTTGCGATTGGGTTGTTGGGTGATTGGTGAGTCAGGTCCGGTAAAGTATACCGATTCGCTACCGGTGGCGATACGATAACGCAACAACCCGATCACAAAATAACCCGATCACCCAACAAAATGAAAACCGCTCTTTCCAAATTAATCACCGGGGCGCACCTGACCGAAGCCGAAGCCGAAGCCGCGATGACCGCGCTCACGAATGGCGATGCTTCCCCGGCGCAGATCGGCGCGCTGCTCACCGCGCTTCGCGTCAAAGGCGAAACGGTGGACGAGATCACCGGCTTCGCACGTGTTTTGCGGGAAAAATCGTTGCGCGTTCGGACCACCCGGCGTCCCCTGCTCGATACCTGCGGCACCGGTGGGGACGCGGTGAAAACGTTCAATATCTCTACGGCGGCGGCGTTCGTCGCGGCGGCGGCGGGTGTCGCTGTGGCGAAGCACGGTAACCGTGCTGCCACGTCGAAGTGCGGTTCGGCGGACGTTCTGGAAGCGTGCGGCGTGCGCCTCGATCTTTCGGCAGACGCGGTCGGTCGGTGCATTGACGCTATCGGGATCGGCTTCCTGTTCGCCCGCGCCCATCATCCGGCGATGAAGCACGCCGCACCGGTACGCGCCGAACTGGGTTTCCGCACCGTGTTCAACGCCCTCGGTCCACTGACAAACCCGGCGGGCGCGACCCGGCAACTCTTGGGTGTGTACGATCCCGCCCTGTGCGAACCACTCGCCCGTGTGTTAGGCAATTTGGGCGCGGAGCGTGCGATGGTCGTCCACGGGGGACCGGGACTCGACGAGATAGCGACGTGGGGCGAGACCCTTGTCGCGGAGTGGGACGGGGTAGCGGTACGAACGTATACGATCACCCCGGAAACCCTCGGCGTCCCTGCTTGTGATCCCGCCGAGCTCGAAGCCGGGTGCGACGCGGCGGAAAGCGCGGCGATCCTGCAAGCCGTTTTAAATGGCACCGACACGGGAGCAAAACGCGACATTGTCGCGGTGAATACCGGGGCAGCACTGTACACGGCGGGTGTCACGGACACGCTCACGGACGGTGTTCGCGCTGCACAGGAAACGCTCGCGTCCGGCGCGGCCGCGGCAAAGCTCGCCGAATTGATCGCGTGGACGCGCAGTAGTGATTAGCAGTTTCCGGACGCTGGAGGGTTCCGCTGGAACCCTCCAGCGTCCGGAAAAAGATCGAAATACCTATCCTTATGGAACCAAACACCGGAACTATTTTAGACCGAATCAACGAAACCAAGCGCGAAGAGATCGCGGCATTAAAGGCGACACACCGGAGCGGTACCAGTCGCGAACTCGCGGAGCAGTGCGCAGATCTGCCGCCGACACGGGGGTTTAGCGGTGCCCTCACCCCCCCGGGGTCCCCGGGGGGTGAGGGCTTCGCAACAAAACTAATCGCCGAAGTCAAGAAAGCCTCGCCGTCCAAAGGGGTCATTCGGGCGGATTTCGATCCCGTAGCGATAGCGCAAGCCTATGAGCGCGGCGGGGCGTCCTGCCT
>JACMIS010000366.1 GCA_014381035.1 Armatimonadota bacterium | reverse complement strand
GCGCTCGCGGAAATGTTCCCGCTCGCGCCGTTTCTATCTTAGGAAAGACCGTTTTATGCCGATTTGCGCCGACGCGCGATAACAACCGCACCCGTTGCCAGCATCGGCAAAAGTGCGAGCAACCCGGTTCCCGCTTCCGGCACCGTCACAGGAGCAGCCGCGAACCCACGAACCGTGATCACGCGGTTTCCGCCACCGAAGGTCGAAAACAGGAAGTCGCCGGTGGACACGTCAATCGTCGCGCCCTCCGCGCCACCAAGACCAGTGATGAAATCGCGGCGCGATGCCAGTACCGGAATGCCGAGCGCGTCTACTTCGTACGCAGAAACCCGCCCTGCGCCATACTCCGAGACCAGAACGGAGGGATTCGTAAAAAGCGGGCTGCCACCCGGAACATACACAACGCCTTCGGGACCGCCACCAAGATTGACGAGTGAACCCGATACATTGGCGAGGTCATAGGTCCCGCTACCGTCTAGAACCAGGTCGGCGGTGTAGTAGTCGCTGGAACTATAGGACGCGATGAGCAACTTTCCGCTATTCACCCCGAAACCTTGCGGAATGATCTGGATCGTACCGGTGGATGAGGCGATGCCGAGTGCGGAAAGGTTGATGATCTTGTCCGGGGTGTTGCTACCGGGTTTGATCTGCCCCAGAATATTGTTAGAGAACCCGGTATACAGCAAGACACCGTTGGGCGCGTACAACAGCCCGCCGTCAATATTGGGAGCGGTGGATAGCACGGACGCGGTCCCCGTAAATCCGGTTATCCGGTTTTGACCGTTGATAAGACTACGCACGACGGACACTTCGTTGACGTTACCACCGCCACCGTTCGCGCCACCACCAAGCAGGAGCGTGTTAATATCGCCCGCTTTGAGTGTCACGCCACCAAAAGGACCAGGCACGCCGTCCGGCGTTCCCAGATCCACCAGCGAGTATTCGGCGGCGAATTCCGCGCCGAGCGTTTGCGCCTGGACCGGCGCGACGAGAATACAGAGAGAGAGTGCCGCGCAGAACGCGGTGATTGTTCGGTACATCAAAGCAGGGTTCCTCCAGAATAACGTTATTCTTGCTTTCGGTGCTGTTGGCACGCGCACATTTAGTGTAGCAAAAATAAGGAAGTACTGCTACCAACCTGTGTTTTATTTCATAGGAAGCAGGTGGTTATCCGCCGAACACAACCGGTTTTAGGACGCCGATGTAAGGCAGGGAACGATATTTCCCCGTGTAGTCGAGGCCGTAGCCGACGAGATACTCTTCCGCCATCTCGAAGCCCCGGTAATCCGCGAGCGCGGCGGCGGCTTCGTGTTTTTCGGGAGGGGTTTTATCGAGCAGGGTGCAAACGCGCACCGAGGCGGCGCGGCGCGAACGCAGGTTGTCAAGCAGGTAACGTAACCGGAGCGACAGTTTTTCGTTCATCACGTCCTCGATGACCAGCACGTGGCGCGATTCCACCGGCTCTTCCAGGTCTTTCATGATGCGCACCACGCCGGACGCCTTCGTTCCTTCGCCGTACGAACCGACGGCGACAAAATCGAACGATAACGGAATGTCCATGGCCCGGACCAGATCGGCGAGAAACAGGGTAGCACCGGTCAAAATGCCGACCAGCACCAGATCTTTGCCTTCGTAGTCCCGCGAGATCTGCTGTCCGAGGACACGCACCCGCGCCGCGATCTCGTCCGCCGTGATCCGTACTTCCGCGATGTCAGGATGTAATTCCATTCCGTTTGTTGTTGCCATAATCGTTGTTGGTGGGACAATCGAAATCATCCCGATAAAGCCCGTCGTAGTTTCACCGCGAAGGGGGCGTTTTCCTGCCGAACCGCCCCGCAAAATAATCGGCGACCGCCCCGGCGAGAATATCGGCACAGCGCGTATCGCCCTTTAACTTCCATACGCAGAAAAGCCGGACGTTGTCCGCGATTGCCGCGACGCGCCCCCAAAAACTTCCGTTTTTCTGTAGAAACAGAAGTGCGTTCCGTCGCATGTAATACACGGTTAGCTCCGAACCCGCGCCGGTCGAGCGAGAAACCTTGTGATACAGGCGCACCGACGGCACCGTTACGTTCCGAAAGCCCGCCCGCATCGCCCGAAAACATAGATCGGAGTCCTCGTAATACAGGAAAAACCGCTCGTCGAGACACCCGACCGTTTCCCAAACATCGCGGCGTACCAGCATCCCGCAACCGACCACGAAGTCTTGCTCCAGCAATTGGTCGTTTATGTCGGCAACCGGTATTCCGTTGCCGCGCAACACCGAATCCGCCCGAGTACTCATTTCCCCGCCCGACGCCCACACGGTATCCGGTGCGTCGTAGTAACACATCATCGGACCGCTGATCCCGGCGTCCCGGTTCGTCTCCGCATGCGCAACGAGCGGTTCGAGTAAACCGGGCTGTACCGTCGTATCGTTGTTGAGAAGAAACGTGTAATCGGCGCGAAGTGTGTCTAACGCGTACCGCACCCCCGCATTATTTCCGCCCGCATAGCCGCGGTTGTCGCCGGTTTCGAGAACGTGAACGGCGGGGAACCGTTCGCGGACTACTTGCGCCGTGCCGTCGGTCGAGGCGTTGTCCACGACCACGATTTTCGCGTCGGGATAGGTAACGCGGGACAGGGAATCAAGACACTCCAGTGTGTCCGCGACGCCGTTGTAGCAGACGATGATGATGGCAACGCGGGGTAATGAGGGCACGTTCATTTCTCTCGGGGGTTTTCACCCACCGGTAAAAGCCTTCGGCTAAGGATGCTCCGCGTCCGGACGGGCGTAAAACGTTCGGCGATCCCGTATGACGTTCCGCCCTACACCTGTGCGGACGCGGAGCGTCCTTAGCCGAAGGCTTTTACCGGTGGGTGAAACCCCCGCACCAGGGTAACGAAGAGCGACTTCACCGCGCTTTAGTTGACCGGGAGTGCATGCTATTCCTGCGCGAACCGTGCCGCGCCAGCACCGCCGCCGTTTCCGGCGCGTCGGCGTAGCGTTTCTTGCGGTCCCACAGCGCGTCCTTCATGATCTTCGATTCCTCCGCGAAATCGATGCACGG
>JACMIS010000365.1 GCA_014381035.1 Armatimonadota bacterium | reverse complement strand
TAGGGTACGACGGAGAGTTCGCGATAAAAAGCGGCGGCGCGGTCGCGGCGGGGACACCCCACGCGGAGGAGGAGGCGGAAAAGGTTCTGACCGAGTCCAAACCGGCGACTATATCCGACGCGCTCAAAGCCGCAATCACGGCGTGGGGAGTCGGCAAGGCACGACTCGCGCCCGAAGTAGAGCGTACCGAACGGGATCGCGACGAGGAATCGAGCGAATCCGACAAGCCGCTCGACCCGGCGCAGACGATCCGTGACCTTCTCGCAAAGGGAGGACCGGTCGAAGCAGGTCTACTGTCCCGCTCGACGCGTCGCGAATCCAAGTTCCGCCTATTAGAAGCGGGTGAGGTAGAACCGTTGCTTTCCGAGTATCGGTAAATGCGGATGAGCCACCGAGCGTCATCATTTATTACGCACGTGCATTCATGGTGACATCTCACGACGATTGACGCAAAAGAAAATGCTCTCCAGTGACTATTCGCTGGAGAGCATTTTTATTACAAGTGAGGTAATTTCAAAAATGCCTTTCAAACCCGTTGAACGACCAATGGATTGGAGCGGCTTTTCGGCGAAGTGAAACGACGGACGCGGGTGGTTGGAATATTTCCGAACGAAACCAGTGCGGCGAATCTTTGCACGGCAGTCGTGTTGCGGGTGACCGAGGAATGGGCTTTGAAACGGTATCTGGACATGGAACCGCTTGCTGCAATGAACGAAGCGAGTGAGGGCAAGAACTAACCCACAAAATTACAGACTTGATCCTATCATTAATGACCGCGTAAGGTGAATTATTAAGTATGTTTTGTTCCTGTTTAATGGGCTTTTAACGATAGTGAAGGAGGATTGAAACAGTCAATATAAATGCCAGAGTGAAATATAGAATATGCAATATGTAAAACCATCTTTCCTCATTTGGGGAATTGCAACGTGGCTAATAATTACCGTGGGAAGTTTCTTGTGGTTAATCGCATTTGATGTAACCCCGGGACCTCTAAGTGTCCGACCAGATAATCGGACGCAACAAATGCCCCTCCGAGAAATGGCGGCGATGCCGACTCTGGTTGTATCTCTTCATCCTCAGTGTCCGTGTAGCCGTGCCACACTCACAGAATTGTCCCGCTTGCTCACACAATTTCCTGGACGGGTTCGAACAATCGTCTTATTTGTTGTCCCGGACGGCACACCGCCCCATTGGGAACAAGGCGCACTATGGCATACTGCAGCGGCAATTCCTGGTGTGAAGGTAAAGCGTGATTTTGGTGGTGCAGAGTCAGAATATCTCGGGGCGGAAACATCCGGTCACTGTTTCCTTTTTGGTACTGATGGGAGAGAGAGATTTTCGGGAGGAATCACAGGAGGGCGCGGGCATGAGGGCGATAATGTGGGACAGACAGCCCTGGGCACTCTAATTGAGGGTGGTACTGTCCGGACGAACCACACTGCCGTTTTTGGCTGTCCGCTAAAGACCCTTGTAGCGCAACATTCGGGGAAATAGCATCATGAAAAAATCCACTCCCTTACAGAATCAAGCTTTGAATGCTCGCATACAAGATGTATTTGAAAAACATCAGTATGCGATATTTGTATCTACCGACCGTATGTTTGCCTTCCTGCTAGTTTTGGAGTGGTTCGCTGCGATAATAATAGCGTATGTGATTTCACCGCGTACCTGGATAGGAGCGGAGAGTGCTATACATCCACACCTCATTGCCGCCATCAGTCTGGGAGCGACGATTATTAGCTTGCCAGTGTTTCTTGTTTTATCGCATGCGGGAAAAGTTAGTACCCGACATGCTGTCGCAATCGGGCAAATGTTGATGTCTGCCCTTTTGATCCATGTCTGCGGAGGGCGCATTGAAACTCATTTTCATATTTTCGGATCGCTGGCTTTTCTAGCGTTTTATCGAGACTGGCGTGTCTTGGTAACGGCGTCGATAGTCACCGCCCTCGATCACATATTACGTGGTGCTCTTGTGCCGGATTCCGTATATGGAGTCGCCACTGGAGCGACGTGGCGATGGGCAGAACATACCGGTTGGGTAGTGTTCGAAACGGTTTTCCTCATCTGGTCCTGCACTCGAAGCGTTATCGAGATGCGGGGTATATCGGCGAGACAGGTGGACCTGGAGGAGACAAATACGCTTGTCGAAGCGACTGTTCTCAAAATCCATGTTGGGGCAGTCGAGCTCCGTAAGGCAAACGACCAACTCGAAGAGCGGGTTCGTGAGCGTACGCACGAGTTGGAAGAAGCACTGCATCAGGTAGAAACCCAGAGTTTGGCAATCGCTGAGGCACGTGACATTGCGATTGCCGCAACGAATGCCAAGTCGCAATTTCTGGCTAACATGAGTCATGAAATTCGCACCCCGATGAATGGAGTACTCGGTATGACAGAGCTTTTGCTTGGCACAGATCTTCGCCCTGAACAGCGTGATTTCGCCGAGACGGTCCATCACTCTGGAGAGGCACTACTGACAATTATCAACGATATTCTGGATCTTTCTAAGATCGAGGCAGGGAAGCTTGAACTGGAATCGATCTTCTTCCCACTTCGACGGACAATCGAGGAAGTGTTGGAGCTTCTTGCCGAGCGAGCAGAAAAGAAGGGGTTGGAACTGATTCTCACCGTAGATAGTCAAATTCCCGATAGAGTTCAGGGAGACCCAGGTCGTATACGACAGATTCTCACCAACCTTATCGGCAATGCGATCAAATTCACCGAAACCGGTGAGGTGGTTGTTGAGATCAAGCAGGGAGTCGACAAAAATATCGGTAAGCTTGGAACGATGCTACTAGATTGTTCTGTCACAGATACGGGGATCGGTATACCTTTGGTTGCTCAAGCCGGGTTATTTCAGAGTTTTTCACAGGTTGATGCCTCCACCACTCGCAAGTACGGCGGTACTGGTCTCGGTCTCGCTATCTCCCAGCAACTGTGTCGAATGATGGGGGGAGATATTGGCGTCCAAAGTGATATAGGTAAGGGAACCCGGTTCTGGTTCACTGTGTGTCTGGGCATTGCAGCCGAACAGAACCGCATCTATACCATCGACGGATATTTGCCAGAAAAGGGAGAATCCTTTGAATCCAGCACGTTGAAAGGTAAACGCGTTCTGATTGTAGACGATAATTCGACCAACCGCCGCATCTTATTTCATCAAATGACCGTGTGGGGGATGCAACCGGATCTTGCCGAAAACGGTCGGACGGCACTTCGTATGTTGAAATCGGCTGTTAAGTTGGGGATTGCTTACGACATTGCAATCCTGGACTTTCAGATGCCCGAGATGGATGGATTTGAACTCGCACAAAGGATTCGTACGGATGATGAAGCAAGTGAACTGCCTTTGGTGATGCTCACATCCTATAGTCAACGTGGTCATCGGGAACGAGCAGATAGTATAAAAATCAATGCCTATGTGCCTAAGCCAGTCCGAATGGCGCACTTGCACACCCTTCTGCTCAGTACATTGCAGGATCATATTTCCGATGCCACCATCTTGCCAGACGCAACTGCAACGACTGCACTCCTTCCCCCTCCGGAGACGAATTCGGTGAAAGGGCATATCCTCATTGCCGAAGACAATTCCGTCAACCAGAAGGTTGCTCGTTTGCAGATCGAACGTTTAGGGTATCAGGCTGACATAGTCGAGAACGGGTTGGAAGCACTTGCTGCCCTGAATCGAATGCGGTATGACGTGATTTTGATGGATTGCCAGATGCCGAAAATGGATGGTTTAGAGGCAACGGTAGCTATCCGGATCACGGAGAAGAGCAACAACAGTCGACATATTCCGATAATCGCGCTGACTGCCAATGCCTTAGCGGGCGAAGATACGGTATGCCTTGAGTCTGGTATGGACGATTATATGAGCAAACCGCTGAAATCCGATATCCTTCGGGCAATGCTCGAAAAATGGATTCCTTCGAGGTAGTTTCAAAAATGGCATAAGTTCTGGGCAGTTGGTCGCTGCCGTCTCGGAGAACCGACTGGTTTTCTTGCTGGAAGCGAACGCATGATGGATTTTTGAAACTACCTCAAGTAATAGATTATTCTGTAAACAGTTCGCTATCCTTGGTATGAACCGCCTTCGTATCCGGTGCGCCGATGATGGTTTCTACCGCGAGGAATGAATCCAGTTCGGTGTCCGAGTGACGCTTGATCCACGTGTTGAACTCCTCGCCCCCTTCGTTCGTGGTGTTGAACGCCGTCAGCAGGTTCTCCAGTGCGAGTGGCACCTTCTCCGCAGGCACTTTTCGGTGGATCGCGTGCGTGAACGAGCGATTCTTGCCGAGTGCGCCGCCCAGGTGAATGTCGTAGGCTTCCACCTGCGAACCGTCTTCGAGGCGGGCTTTGCAGCCTTGCAAACCGATGTCGCCGACGCTGTGCTGGGCGCAGGAGTTCGGGCATCCGGTCATGTTGATGCGCAGGTTACGGTCGAATTTCACGCGGTTTTCCAGGTGCGTGACGATCTGGATCATCCGCCCTTTGGTCTCGGTAATCGCGAGGTTGCAGAACTCGTTTCCGGTGCAGGCAATCGCGCCGCGCCGTACGGAGTGCGCTTCCCAGACGAAACCGGCTTCCTTTAACGCTTCGAGCGCGGACGGCAGGTTTGCGTCGGGGATGCCCGGCATGAGAACATTCTGCATATGCGTCAGGCGGACCTCGCCGTCACCGAACTTTTCCGCGATGTCGGCGAGTTGCGTGAGTTGGGCACCGGTCACGCGTCCGGTCAGCACCGACAATCCGACCCAGTTCAGACCCGCTTGCTTTTGCGGATGCACTCCGACATGGTCGCGGTAGGCGTTCACCGGTTCGGTGTCGTCCACACCCGCGATGGGATTATAGCCGAGGTACTCGACCAGTTTCTCGCGGAACGTTGCCGCGCCCCAGTCCGCCATCAGGTATTTGAGGCGTGCGTGCGTCCGCTTCTCGCGGTAGCCGAAGTCGCGGAAGATTCCGGTCACGGCGCGGGCGGCGTCCACCGCTTGCTCCGACAGGAAGAACGCGTCCACCCATTGCCCGAAGTGCGGCTGTGTGGAAAGTCCCCCGCCGACGCGTAAGCCGAAGCCGAGTTGTCCGCTCTTAGGGTCCTTTGCGCCGACAAGCGAGAAGTCGTGGATTTCCGGCTGGACACACTGCTCGGGGTCGGTGCCGACGGACAGTTTGTACTTGCGCGGCAGGTTCGAGAACTCTTTTTTGTCGAGCAACGCTTCATGGATGGCTCGCACAGTGGGTCGGGCATCAAACAGTTCGTCGGGATGGATGCCCGATACCGGGCAGGAAACGACGTTACGCGGAATATCGCCGCATGCCCCCGAGGACGAAATGCCGACGGCTTCCAGTCGGGCGACAATGTCCGGGAAGTCGGCGATGGTCAACCAGTGCCACTGGAACGTCTGCCGGGTGGTGACATCCGCGATTCCACGGGCGTACTGCTCGGTAATCGCAGCTATCTCGCGCATCTGTGCGACCGTAACGATCCCGCCAGGCAGTTTGATCCGCATCATGAAGTGTCCTTCGTTCGGTCGCTGCTGGTAAATCCCGTACCAGCGCATTCGAACGAAATCCTCTTCCGCGATGCTACCAAAGCCGGTCTGTGCGTACCGCAGTACGTCTTCCCACACGTCCAAACCGTCTTTATCTTGCTTGATCTTTTCGACTTTATTCATGAGTGCCGCCCAATCCCGTCTAACCCGATAGAATATACTGCAATAGTAGGATATATAAGATTAGTTTACCACGGCACAAAAACGAGTGTCAAACGCGGAATCAAATAAAAACCCCGGCGCAATATAAGGTACGCCGGGTATTCCTCACGCCGCGTGTTTTTTGCGTCGTATAAGCCCCATCGACGCCAGAGGTGTTCCCAACAGAGCACAGTCGCCGGTTCGGGGGCACAGTGACGCCGACATTTCTGATTAGTCATCAATCGACCGGGCGAACTCATTTTACCGCCCGATAGGACCAGGCATCGCTGGCATTGACGGCGTGATCGGGGAAAGTATTACCGGGGTTGCATCGGGATGGCGTGCCTCTTCCGCGAGCGCGTCCTGAGTCAACGCATCCTGTATCGGGATGGCGTACGCGACAACGGCAGGGTTCGCTTGCGCGGGGTGTTCCATCGCTTGCGTTGCTCTGTCATGTTCCTCGGTCGCGAGATCGACTATAGGCGGTTCGTTCGCCCCGTCCATCAGTTCTCCAATGGTGTGCTGCCCGATTTCTTCTGCGCCATATTTTTCGAAAAGAAGCGCGGCTTCCCCCGCCATCATGTGGTTGGAGCGGACGGATACCAATACATCGCCGCGATGGATCGCTCCGGCATAGACATGCGCTTTGTCCGAGGGAACTCCCTGATCCACTAAATAACCGACGACACCCCCCAGAGCGGCACCCGCCGCGCCAGCGGCTGCCGCTGCTCCGAATGCCGCCCACAACGGACCCGCCGCCAGTATGGGACCAACGCCGGGGATAGTCAGCATTACCGCACCAGCCAGTACGCCGAGTGCGATTCCCGCCGCGCCGCCTTTGAGGGCACCGGCAGTCGCATCCTCCGCCGTGGTCACCGTGATGCCGTGCGATCCGCCCTCTTCGACACCCGCCAAACCTTTCCCGTCCGAGCGACGGACGACGGAGATTTCGTTGCCGCTTGCCCCATGATCCTTGAGTGCGGAAATCGCCCGCTCGGCGTTCTCGATACTGCTGAAAACACCATAAACTTGTTCGTATTGCATTGGTAAAAATCTCCTGGTTGCTACAAGCACGTTGCTTGCTTCGCTCTATGGCTTACCCATCCCACTCTGGCAACAAACGTTTCCGCGAATATTGGCAACAACGTATGAAAATAGAGACCGGTATTGACAGCGAAAAGTCAGAGCGGTACAATGACCGAACGTTCGGTTATTTTATTGCGTAGGCGATGATGCTTCGCATAAAATTGCCTGATGAACAAAGAGGTGACGTATCGACAGCAAAATCACGCGGTGGTTTTTGACCGAACGTTCGGTTATCAAGGCGAACCCCGGCTCCGATAGTTCTACATAAAGTCTCATGAAAGCAACGTTGCGAGAAATAGCCCGCGAGGCGGGAGTGCATCAAAGCACCGCTTCTCACGTACTCAATAGTACGGGAGGCAGTACGCGTGTCTCCCTGAGTACCCGCGAGCGTATACTCGCCGCCGCCGGAAACCTCGGCTACAAAGTCAACCGCGCCGCCCAGCAGTTGCGCACCCGCCGTAGCAACATCATCGGTCTGCTGTCTGGCGACCTGGAAAACCCGTTCTTCGCCCGCCTCGTCTCCCTGTGTACCGCCGAGTTGGAGAACGCGGGTTACGAGTGTGTCCTGACGATGCGCCGACAGGGCGAGGTGAGCGACCTGCATCGCTTGCAAGCACTCGCCTCCAGTCGGGTGGACGGGTTGCTCATCTGGAGCGAGACCATTTCCGAAACGCGGACATGGCTGGAAGAATCGCCCGCCAGTATCAACGCGGTCGTGATGGGATACCGGATTTCGGTCTGCGACAGCGTCGAAGCCGCACTCGGTCAGGGCGTGGAGGACGCACTGACACATCTTATTTCTCAGGGGGCGCGTTCTATCGGCTACATGACGCCCGCCAGTTCTCTGGGCAGCACGGGCGACCCGCGAGTCGGCGTTTATCACGAAATGCTGAGTCGCATCGGCATGAGACCGCGCGTCTACACGTATACCGGGTCGGCGGGAACACCGGATGCGGCGCGGGCATGTGTGGAGCGGTTGGTAAACGATGAACGCCCCGCAGGCAGACCCGATGCCTTGTTATGCTTTAACGACATGACCGCGATAGGTGCCTTGATGGGTCTGCGTCGACGCGGGGTGCGTGTGCCGCACGATATGGCGATTGTAGGATGTGACGATCTGCCACTGGTTTCTCAGATGGACGTGCCGATAACCAGTATTTCGTATCCGCTGGAGGAAATGGCACGCACCGCAGTCCGGTTCCTACTGGATCGCATCGCCTTACCGGAACAGGAAAGGGATAACTCTCCGTTCGTTCCGCGATACGAATTGATACCTGCGCCGTTGCAGATACGAGAATCCAGTACGATCGCGCCGTTCGTTAAGTAATGTGGTTCTCTGTGTTCCGCACCCATCCGTTGCCTATAGAGCAAACAGTTAAAAAGAAAGACGTTTTATCATGTTTATAGTTCGCAGAAAATACAGGGGATTTCGTATTGGGGGCGTTTTCGTCCTGCTGGCAGGAATCGTCTTTACAACGAGTTGCTCCGAGACAAAGACGGCTACACCATCAACCGCACCTGTTGGTGCAACGGGCAGTTCCTCGACCGCTAAAACTGCCCCGTTAACCTCCGGGGAAGCCCAACCCTATCAGGAAAAGATGAAGGCGGAACCCAATCGCGTACCGAATGCGCGTTAGACGCCTACGTTGCTCACACGCATCGTCTGAGTTTTTTAGACACCGAATCTCGAATCGTTCAAAGAAAGGTTTCAACAATGTATCGTTGCCAAGTCCAAAACCACAATCGCTTTATGCGCGGGTTCACACTTATCGAACTCTTAGTTGTCATAGCAATCATCGCTATCCTCGCCGCTATACTGTTCCCTGTTTTCGCCCAGGCACGCGAAAAAGCACGTCAAGCGTCCTGTATGAGTAATATGCGTCAACTCGGGCAAGCTATCGCCATGTTCACGCAGGACCACGATGAGTTGCTTCCGAAAGCGTTCTTCAACGATCAGGGCGACAGTGCCTCCCCGTGGGGGTTTCCCTGGTATACAGGTTGGGACGCCGCGATTTTCAGTTATGTGAAAAGCACCCAGGTGTATCAGTGCCCCTCCGATGTTGACGCCCGTACTTACAACCTCGATCCGACAATCATTCCCGGAAATCTGGTCATGCCGACTTCGTATCGCTACAATGTCAGCAATCAGGAAGAAGGAGCCTTCACCGCGTTACAACTTGCCAAACTGGATCAGCCCGCGCAAGCTATCGTGATCGCCGAGAGTAGCACGGGGGTAGACGAGGCGAACTACAACCAACTCGCCACCTGGGAGGGTGAGGATAGGGGCTACGTTTGTATTGACTGGACCAACAACACCGGATTCGACCGCCACATCAGCCATGTTCCGGGACGCAATAGCACAACATGGCGACAGCACAATGCCGAGCCAATAGACAAAGGGGCGCGAAACAAGGGCATGTCCAATTATGTTTTCGCCGACGGGCATGTAAAAAATATGGCATGGTCGCAAACCTGGAAACGTCTGGGACCGAACAAAACAACGGTTGATGGCGTGTCCGTGGTGCCGACACTGTGGCGACAGAACTTTGGAGCGGTCGGCACTGATCCCAATAACCCGTCCCGACAAGACCGATGTCAATTCCAGGATAACGACCCGCGATAGACTGACATTTTGCGAATAGCATCGGGATCTTAGACGGGATGCCCATTTATGGTATCGCTGAGCGAACAGGCTTCCCATTAACGGTACACAACGTTGATGGGAAGCCTGTTCGGATGATTTATTATCCCTTCCCTCCTTTTCCAGCGACATATCATCGGGGCGTTTCGCTGACTGAATAGCTAGTCGATATAATACTGCTATGCACCATAGAAAAACCACTGTCCCTGTCAGGCAAACAAGCAAGGTTTCTGTCCTATTTGTTGCTACGGGGTTGCTACTACCCGGCTTCCTGATCAGCGGGAGTTTGTGTCGCGCCGGGTCCGACGCCACCCGGCAAACACCCCCCCATGCCACGCGACCGCTCCCGAAAGTGGACACAGTTTCCTTCGCTGGAATCAAACCCGATAAGAAAACGATGACGACTTTTACCAATCCCCTTGTCCGTTCGCAAGATGCCGCCGATCCGTGGCTGGTGTACCGAAAAGGCTTCTATTATTTCACCTTCACCGCGGGGAAAAGTATCGAGGTCTGGAAATCGGAGACGATCACCGGCTTGAATGACAGCAAGAAAGTGACGGTCTGGAAGGCACCCGACGTCGGCATCAACTCCGACGATGTCTGGGCACCCGAGATCCATTTCGTCGGCGGGAAGTGGTACATCTATTTCACAGCGACCGACGGACGCGGTCCAGACCCGGACAATCTACGCCGTCAGTTTGTCCTGGAAGCCGTCACCGACGATCCGCAGGGGGAATACGTCGAAAAAGGACGACTCGTGGTCCCGGGATCGGATGAGTACGCGATTGACGGCTCGGTGTTTGAAACCGCCGGCAAGTTTTATTTCCTCTGGTCGGGGCGCGAGTCGCGGGGGAAGCGGGAGCAACGCATCTATATCGCGCCAATGAAAAATCCCTATACGATCTCCGGTCCCCGTGTGGAGATTTCGACGCCGACCTACGACTGGGAGAAAGTCGGCTGGTGGGTGAATGAAGGACCGGAGGCGTTGACGCGGAACGGGAAGACGTTCATTACCTTCTCCGCGAGCGGCGGCACCAAGCCGGAATACTGCCTCGGTCTGCTAACAAACACGACCGGCGATCTACTCGACCCGAAGGCTTGGCAGAAGTCGCCGGAACCGGTGTTTCGCCAGTATTCCGGTCCCGACGGAACGGTGTTCGGTCCCGGACACAACGGGTTCTGTAAATCGCCGGACGGCAAGGAGGACTGGATCATCTATCACGCCAAAGATACGGCGGCAGATGGTTGGGGCGGGCGCACCGCCCGCGCCCAACGGTTCACCTGGGGGGCAGACGGCTCTCCCGATTTCGGTCATCCAATCCCGGCAAACGTTCCCATCGCCGTTCCCTCAGGCGAGCAGTCTCCAGCTCATTAAACTCTTCCTTTCTTTTCTTTTTTGTCCTTCGCGGATCGCGAAGGACGAAAAAGAAAAGAAACTAACGTGCCACAGAGAATCGGTACTCGGTCTGCTGGCGGTATACCTCGCCGGGTCGCAGGATTGTGGTCGGGAATTTCGGCTGGTTTGGCGAATCCGGATAGTGTTGCGCCTCCAGACAGAACCCTCCGTGCTGGGGGTATATCTGTCCCTGCTTCCCGACCAGCTTCCCGTCCAGGAAATTCCCGGTGTAGAACTGGAACGCCGGTTCATCCGTAAACATCGTCAGCACGCGCCCCGAGATCGGCTCCGTCACCTGCGCGGCGCGACCGAACCCGGATTTATCGCGCACATAATTGTGGTCATACCCTTTCGGCGTATCCCCTACCTGTTGCAACCGTTCGCCGACGGTATGCGGCTTACGAAAATCGAACGGCGTTCCCGGCACCGGGGCGATCACTCCCGTCGGGATCAGCGTCGCGTCTACCGGCGTATATCGTCCCGCGTCCATTTGCACGACGTGTCCGCGTACATCCCCTTTGCCCGCCAGATTGAAATAGGCATGGTTGGTCGGGTTGAACGGGGTCGCCTGATCCGCTGTCGCCGTGTAATCCATGCGCAAGGCGTTGTCGTCGGTCAGGGTGTAGACCACGGTAACAACGACGGCTCCGGGGTATCCTTCCTCGCCGTCCGCGCTGGTGTACGAGAACGCGACGGAGGGACCGGATTTATTCTCGACCGGAGCCGCTTTCCATACCCGCTTGTCGAACCCTTTTACACCGCCGTGTAAATGGTTCGGACCATTATTAGTCGCCAGTGTATAGCTTTTGCCGTCGAGCGTAAACTTCCCGTTCGCGATCCGGTTCGCGTACCGCCCCGCGATAGTGCCGAAGTAAGGAGACTTTTCGACATACTCACCCAGCGAATCGAAACCCAGAACTACATCCGCCTTGTTCCCGCTCCGATCGGGGACATGGAGAGAAATCAGCGTGGCTCCGTAGGTCATGATCCGCGCTGTGACGCCCTGCTTATTCGTCAATGTGTAAACGGCGACCGACGTTCCGTCTGCCGTCTTTCCGAACTCCGAACTCGCCACTCGGAGCGTCGGTAGGTTTGCCGCCGCCTGCGGTGCTGTGGCAGTCTTTTCAGCCGGGGCGAACACGCCTCCGATCAATGTCAACAAAAATAGTGCGCTTTGTACCAACAATGTGTTTGCCTTCCTTGTCCCTCATGGACAAGGCATTGTACCCGCTACGGCCCATGCGTCCCACAGCGCACAAAACAGGGGTAGATAATAGCCGTATCATCAGATGGTCCCCAATCGCCTCATCCGATGTGCGTACAGTTACTCTCCACCCCCTTACAAGGTCGTATTTCCAGAAATCGGAGGCGAGTACCGCTGCGTAGGAGATGTCGTTAGTGAAGTAATCGCGATAGATGCGCCGCTGGGATCAAGGGGATAGCAATCAGCGTCGGTTAGTTCGCCGCCCCGGTTGTTCTGCTAGCGCAACAGGGATGCTCCCCCGTCTATGTAATACTCGACCCCGGAAACATGCCGCCCGAGATCGGATGCCAGAGATAGGCAAACGCCTGCCACGTCTTCGGGAGTACCCCGCCCCTTGTTCAAAGCCGGATTGCCGTCCGACAGGTGCATCTTGATCGCAATGCTGTCCGTGTTTCGTTTTTGCGTGCTGTCGTTGATATTTGTCGGGATCGCGCCGGGGCAGATCGCGTTGCAACGAATCCCGTAACGCCCCAGCTCCAGAGCCATCATTTTCATAAAGGCGACCTGTCCCGCCTTGGACGTACTGTACGCGCTTGCCCCCGAAAAAGAGAAGGACCGGGTACCGTTCACGCTACTGGTAATAATAATACTCCCGCCCCCTGCCTCCTTGAGATGCGGCACCGTGAAATGCACCGTCAGGTACGTCCCCTTGAGATTGACATCCATCGTCCGGTCCCACTCCTCCGGTTGCAGGTCGTCAATCGGAGCGAACACGCCGTTGATTCCGGCGTTCGCACAGACAATGTCCAGCCGCCCGAAGCACTGCACCGCCGCCTCGACCGCCTGCCGCACCGAGTCCGGGTCGCTCACGTCGCAGCGAGCGAACATCGCTTCGCCACCCCCGGCAATGATGTCCTGCCGCACCAACTCCCCTTCTTCCACCTGAATATCGGCGAGCGCAACGCGAGCACCCTCTTGAGAAAACCGCCGCGCAATCGCCTCACCGATACCGCTCGCACCGCCCGTAATAAAAGCGACTTTGGAATCTAACATGCCCATTGCGAATCTTTTCTCCCTACATCTTTTTTAGTCCTGCGCGGACGGCGGCAACCTTACGTTGCATCGTTGGACCTGCGGTGCTCTGAGTCTTGCTACACCTGACCCCGTGCTGTTTTCCCGCGATTCGCCGCTTCCTTTCTCCACACTCCGTGTGGAGAAAGGATGCGGCGAATCGCGGGAAAGTCCCCAGGAAAGCCAAGTAGTAACCCCGCACCGCAGGTCCAACGATGCAACGTAAGGTTGCCGCCGTCCGCGTAGGACTAAAAAGATGCGTGGGAGAAAAAGATTCGCAATGGGCATGTTAGATTCCAAGGTTGCTTTTATTACG
>JACMIS010000364.1 GCA_014381035.1 Armatimonadota bacterium | reverse complement strand
TGCGGGGACAGATTTACGACCTCGCCGAACGTCTTCTGACCCGATATGCCCCCGCCAAATAACACGCGACTCCTCTACTGGCTGCCGTGTTGCGGAGGCAATCCTGGTTGTCCGCCTCCGGAATCGCCCCGTCACCGGCACCGTGACTTCTACCGTCCGGCGTCCAGCGATTGTTTTTGCTCCTCCTTCATTCGGCTGATCGATGCGATGTTATTTCGGGCGATGTCCCGCATGACGCGATTATCGCTCGCCGTCGCCTCTTTTTCCAGCGCACCATACCAGTGTGTGGCACGTTCGAGGTAGGCGCGGGGCGTATGTTGCGTCGGGAAAGACGGTTGGAACGCATAGTGCATGTAGAACAAGCCACGCCTCGCTGCAGTTGTCACCGACAGGGTGGAAGGCGGACCCGCGAAGTGCGGGTCATCTTCCGCCGGGAGCGTCCAAGGGAGTGGGGTATCCGCGCGGGGGAGCAGTAACTCGAAAACGAACGTGTCCTCGATCACTGGCATCTTGCTAACGCGCTCGGTGCGCGTTAGTTCGGCTTTCACCAGCAGGCGCACCGTGGCGGGGGCGGTGTCTTCGATTGGTTCCGTGGGCGTTATCCAGATTTCCGGTTGTTCCGCGTTCGACGCCGTCACGGGCGGCAATCCGAGTTCCACGTATACGGTTCCGTTGCTGTCCACTCCGGCTTTTTCCCGTGCCGCTATGGCAAGATCGGCTAACCGGACGCGAAGTGATAAACCCTGCCTCCGGAACTTCAGGGGGGCATCCCCGATCCATGCCTGGATACCCATGCGGACGTTGCCTTGTGCGTCCCGCCCGAGAACCGTCGCACGTAGCGTTACCCCTTCGCGGGTGCAAACCGAACCGTCGCGGGTCACGCCGGACAGCGTTTTCGTGGCGTCGGTGACGTGGTAGGTCGCAGGCGGCACGAGTTGCGAAATGTTCGCGGGGAGTGGAACGTCGTATCGGGGTATCAAATCCGCCGTTCGGGTCACGCTCAGCGGCTTCATGCCGCGTGGTATGAACGCCGCCGCACCCTTCATCAGCGGGTAAGTTTCCTGCGTCACCGTATAGCGTGTCGGCAACAATGTTTCGGCATCCACGGTAAGAATAGCCCGCTCCCGGCGCGGCGTTTCTCCCCAATCCTTGACGGACTGATGTTCGAGATGCCGGGCATCGCCTGAAACAGGCGTCAAATAGGACACCACGTCCGCGCCGCCGATCCCGGCGAGGAACCCCGTGCGGACGCCGTTCGCCTCGCCCGATGGGACAAAATTGTCCAGGAACCTACTCGGCGTGATCAAGCACTCCCCTCGTTGCTTGCCACCATTTTCCGGGGGCAGGAGATGGACACGCCGCGTCCCATCGTCGAGCAATACTTCATCGCCAACCGTTTCGCGGTACAGGAACGGGGAGCGTTGCCCCCATACCTCCCAGCGGACCCGCTCGCCCTTGACAAGACGCCAACCGACGAAGTGCCATGTTTTCGCGCGCCCGACCGCCTCGCGCA
>JACMIS010000363.1 GCA_014381035.1 Armatimonadota bacterium | reverse complement strand
GCTCGAACCGCGCCGCCGGGAAACACGCTCGTGTGTGCGTTGAAGTAGTGACCACCGGGGTTCGCGATTATCTGTGAAACCTCGGTCACGTTGGTGCCCACCGAGGCGTACGGAACGGCGGTTCCGGTCAAAGAGGTGCCGAAATCAACCAGGATGGGGCCGTTGACACCAGCCGCACCGGTATGAATGTGCCAGAACCGAAATTCATCCAGGTTGGTCAGGTTCGAAAGGCTATAGGTCACGGTCTGGTTCAGCGTGTCGAACGTCACCAGGGCTTGCGCCGATCCGTCTGCGTCCCCGACGCTGAGAACGCCGGTGCTGCTGACTTCGTTCACGCCGAGCAGGGTCGCGCCGTAGCTAAACGTTTGGGCGTTCGCCGGTGTAAGGGCGAACAGCGATACCGTCACAATGCCGAGCAGGAAAACAAGAGATTTATTCATACGCATTCTCCGCACGCCGCACGAAAAGGAGTCGGTATACAATTCTTTACGGTACACCAGTGCAGCGAGTCCGATGGTGCAATCTCCGAAGACAGCGAAAAAGTTGGTGGCCGGCGAGGGATTTTAGTGTTCCGATCCGAGCCAGGAGTCTGGCGCGAGGGACGGAATGATTTTGCCCGCACGTCTCCCGATTCGACCTATCCCGGGCATTAAGAGCATGCGTCGATGAATACGGAAGTTCGTGCGCACCGTCCCGTTTTTTGCTGCTACCGGATAATGCCAACTTTGGGCTTGACAAATACCGACAGCGGTAGTAATATCAATCATGTTTACCGGTTGCAGTATACCGGTTGCCTTTTCGGCGAAGAAGCCATGAAAACGTCCACACCGATCAAAACAGATTTTACCGTACCCGGCCAACGCCCTACTCTGCGTGACGTGGCGCGGAGCCTGAACGTGTCCCACACCACGGTATCGCGCGTTCTGAACGGACAGGGGGCTGATTTTATTTCGGCGGAAACGCGGGCGCGGGTCATAGAAGCGGCGCGGGCGATGCGCTATCGCCCTAACCGCGCCGCCCGCACTCTCGCGACGGGCAAAACAGGGTTCATTTCGCTGTGGATCGGCGATCTGTTCCACCCCTACTATGCCCGCACCATGCAGCACGTTAGCCGCGAGATCGAAGGCAGCGGCTACGAAACCGTGGTGTTCCATGTCCGAAACGGCAGCGTATCGCCGACGACGTTGTTCACCGCCGCCGACGGTCTGCTGACACTGGACTGGGCGGGTGTCGTCGACTCCTACCTGGAATACGAGACGCATCCGCTTCCGCTGGTCAGCATGGGACTCGACTGCACCCGGCGTGCCGATTACGTGGCGATTGATTTATATCCGGGTGCGGTCGAGGCGGTGCAACACCTGGTCGAAACCGGGCGGCGGCGCATCGTTTACCTGACGCACTCGGAAAGCGTAAAAAGCAACGAGCCGCGCTTCCGAGCTTATAAGGATGTCATGGCGCAGGCGGGACTCGCGCCCGAGGTCATGGAAACCGAGATCAACAATCGCCCGAAATGCCGGGAGGATGTGTCCGCCTACGTGACCGAGCGCGGCAGCCCCGACGCCTTCTTCTGTTTGAGTGACGACATGGCGATGGGCACGTATCGCGCCCTGTGCGATCTGAAACGGCGTGTGCCGGAAGACGTGGCGATTGTCGGCTGCGACGGTATTGAGGAGGCGGAATATCTGGAAAAGCCGCTTTCCACGATCTCGCTTCCGATACCCGAAATGTGCCGCATCGCGACGGATTTTCTACTAAGGCGGATCGCGGACCCGACGCTCCCGCAACAGGAAGCGGTCTTACAGCCGACACTGTTGCGACGCGAGTCGTCGCAGATTTAATTCCGTAGGAGAGAGGCGCAACGGGGACACCATCCGATCACAACGATCAGGAAAACGTTTTTATCAACCGCGACGGGCAAAGTCCCGCGCACAACCAACCCATTCCGACGCAGGAGAAACCAATGACCGTACCAACACTGATGTCCAAAATTGCCACGCGCACAACCAACCGAAACGCATTCACACTGATCGAGTTACTCGTAGTTATCGCAATTATCGCCATCCTTGCCGCGATACTTTTTCCTGTATTCGCACAGGCGCGCGAGAAGGGACGACAAGCCTCGTGTCTGAGCT
>JACMIS010000362.1 GCA_014381035.1 Armatimonadota bacterium | reverse complement strand
GAACGCGCCGACGACTTTCGTTCTGGAAAACGCCGGGGACGATCCGTGGCTTGCGGACCGGAAGGATAAACAGGAGGCGGAGCGGCGCAAAGCGGGCACGGTATTCCTCGGCACAGCGAACGGACAGGACAGCCGTCTCGCCGCCGCCGACTGGATCAGCCCACGCTACGTCGGTTCGTCCTTGGACGGCGACATCGCGCCGGGGAGTTCTGGTAAGTTCGCCGTGTCGCTCCGCGCACCCGCTGATTTTCTCGGCGAGATCACGGAAACATTTCGGCTCGTCAACGTCCCGCCTGCGCCGCGTCAGCCGGTGCCATTCGGGAGTATGATGACCCTTTCTGTGCGCGTCGAACCGTGGGATATTACTGTGCCACTCTCGACGGTTGCGCCACCGGGCTGGAATGTAAAAACGATGCCGGACGGGGCACGCGTCTACTGGCGCAAGTCCGTGCCGGGCGCGAAGCAACGCACCGCGCCCGCGCCGCAACCCGTGGTCTGGGAAACGAACCTGCCGCTTCCGGGGGATTGGGATGTTTATGTCCGCTTCCCCGGCGGGAGTGGGCGCACGTCTTCGGCGAGTTACGGCGTCAATGATCCGAACCGTACACAAACAACGTTGGACCAACGAGTCGGCGGGTCCGGGTGGCGCAAGGTCGGGCGGTACCGCTTCGAGACCGGCGGGTCTGTCCCGGCGTCGGCGGGTAACACATTCGCGTCGGCACTGCCCGGTAAGCCGCTTGTCCAAGCCACGGTCATTCTGGAAGGGGACGCCGCCACGCCCGGCGTTCTCGCGGCGGGCGATGTGCGCTTCGTCGGACCGTTCCCGGAACAGAAACTCCTTGCGGCACCGGAGGGGTTTTCATGTCGCGGATGGCGCACCGCGCCCGCGCCACATCCGGTGCGTCGTTCGCCGACGGAAACGCCCCGTTTTTGGTGCCCTGTGAGCGTTTCGCGCCGCGCAGCGAAAAATTACGCAGTAAGTGCTGAAGATAGATAGGGAAAACGATACCGAGTGCCGAACTAACGGGCGTCGTCGCCACTTCTACCCGGCTATCGTGCCACCCTCACCGGGCGCGACAATAGGAGTTTTCTCATGCGTTCGCTTCCTGCCCGCTTCGCCTCGTTCGCCGCAACCGCGCTGTGCGCCGTTGCTATGACTGTTACACCTGCCGCGTATGCCCAGGATCTGTTCCTGACCTCCGGCTCATTCGCCGCAAACGATGCCACGTACCAGAACAACGTTATTTTCGTTGGTAGGGATTCGGACTTCGCAGGTACGAATGGCATGGGCGACCCTTATATCGCCACGCTCAATGTTGTGAGCGGCGGGAGCGTGGGCAATGCCTCCGCCTACAATAGTAGCACGATAAACATCCTCGGCGGGGGCGTGGTCAGTGTCGATGCCTTTGACACCAGCACCCTAAACATCAGCGGTGGGAACATGGGCGACATTGAAACTTACGGCAGTAGTACCCTCAACATCAGCGGCGGCGGCGTGGGCATCG
>JACMIS010000361.1 GCA_014381035.1 Armatimonadota bacterium | reverse complement strand
GCCATTCGCTCGCGCTGGTGTTTCAACTGTTGGTGATGGTCGGCGCGTTCGGCGCGTATCAGACGTTTGCCCTGCTCCGCAATGCCCCGGTTGCCGGAGACCCGCCGACCAGCTACCGATTTTTCTACTCCCCTGTGGCGGTGGTGGGCATTCTCCTTTTCCATTGGGGTATAGGAGCCGTGCTTTCGCAGGCTATCTACGGCACGGTGTGGAGTCACGACTACTTCTCACTGACCACGTTCCGCATGCTCGGCGGGCGCATCAAGCCGGGGATGCAGAACATGGACGAAATGCGAAAAACATTCGAGCAACTGATCGCCCATAATAAACCGTTCACTGCGGACCGTTTTTTGGAGGCGGGGATGAACCCCGATCTGATTTACTCTCACGAACCGACCCCGCGCACGTTGCTCGCGGAAGCGGTGCTGACACGGCGACCGGCTATCGTCCGAAGCCTGCTCACGCACGGCGCGAATCCGAACCCGACATTCGGTGAGTCTCCGCTCTGGCTCGCTGCCCGAGACGGGAGCCCGGAAATCGTGAAGATGCTGTTGCAACACGGCGCAAAAGCGTCGTTCAACTACGAACAGCGTGCCGAAATAACCCCGGAGATGCTCGCGCTACTCGAAAAATCGGGGGCGGTTCGCTAAACGGTTCAGTGCTGAGCGATGGGGACCGAAGGTGCTTTATACGCGGATTCGTACCGAGAACCATGAGAGTAGCATAGATCAGCACTCTGAATTGCCGTTGACAAAAAACGCGGAACAGTCGGTGCGCAAGACGCTCTATACCATCGCGCCGGGACTGCGGACACGCCGCCCGAAAAAAGCGGACGAACATCTGAACCTGACCACCATCCGTATCTACTGGAACGGCACCGACGAGGCGATGGTGGAGGGATTTTCGTATTTTACCTTTGACGACAAGTCTGTGGGCGACAACGGCGGAGGATCAGCCGAAGGATGGATATACCGGGTCCGGCGAGCAAGCGACGGCATGTGGCACCTCCTTGGCAAGTATCCCACCTTCGCCGCGGGATAAGTTCGCGCTGTTGCACTCCCTTCTTCCGTTTAACGAGATTTTTTTAAGACAGATAATTGCTTGGGTAGGAGGTACTCCGCATGATTACGCTGAATTAAGGCTTCGTCAGATTGCAATGAGGCGATCTCTTCGGTGGTAATCGAGTCAGGTTGATCGGTGAAACTTTTGCTTTCGCCGCGCCAGACGTGGTATCATATATGCATAGTCGCGTTGAAGTCCGCTGAAAGAGCAAACCGAAACACGATTATCCCGGCGACTGCGTAGCTCATGAGGAGCGATGACAGTCGCTTTTTTGTTGCCTCTGCAATTCGCCTTTTCTTTTCGCCCTGGTCTGGAAACTTTTTTCGTGTGTGGCACGCGTCTTGCATGGATGAACAGTGCACGAGAAACACCATGACTTACCCCGGCTCGCGAAACACCAGTTTCGCGCCGGGGTTTTTTTTTGCGCGGGCGAGTCGGGGGCGACGCTATAAAATGTTTTCGACTTTGGGGAGAAAACCTACGCGTAGATCTGCGTGGTCCTACAGAATCTGGGCAACCGCGGACTCTGGGATGAGGCGTTCGATCTATGTCCTGCCTGGCCACGAGGGATATATTTTGAGCAACATGAACACAGGAAATGCTGGGAACAGAAGATCAAGTGCTAATCCATCACCAGAACGGAGTATTGTATGTTGAAACTCAAGAAATGGTTGTTGCCCGCTATAGCGTGCCTTGCCGTGCTCGTCGCCTCTCCCGCTCGCGCGGATGTTTATCAGGACTTGGGCTACGATGCAAGCCTGGGCTAAAGAGTCATCGCTGGAAGTCTACGGCGCGACCGGGAACGGTTTGGAGTACGCAAAAACAATTCCAGTAGAGAAGGTCACAATCACGGTTCTTACTCTTTGCTATTTCATGATGACGATGAACTGGTTCGGCTCGAATTTGTCGGTTTGGGGACCTTTCCTTCTCGATGAAAGTATAGACACTATTTTCGGGTTTCTCTTCTTCGGAGTGTTGGTCATTTTGGGGCTCTCACTGAAGTCGGCTTACGCATTTACCAACCTTGCTTCGCGCCTGTTTGCTACACATAAGAAAGCCTGACCCGTGGTGGAACCCGTTAGCGAGAGAGAACCGCCATTGCCGCCCCTGACCGGGGAAAAGGGCGGCATCAAGATGGTGGGTAAACCGAAACGCAGAAGCACTGGTGGCGGTCGCTTCTGGGTCGCGGCAGGGCTTATACCAAATCGGTTTGTTCAAGCCATTTGCCGTTCGTTGGAATTTATTCCCACGAACGGCACAGGGTCACATGGTCCAATCAGTCCGAATTGGTATTATAAGACCTCGAAGGAACCCACCAGACACCATAGACACGCCCGGCTATCCTGATCACTTTTTATTTCCGATGTTAGGTTTTGTTCAGGCTCACTGTGCGGGGGTGAGGACCCAGGCACCATGGTGCGAGATGTTGCCCGAGAAGAACTTTAAACCGCCGAACCCGTCGCCCGCCGAAACCGGGTGCTGGTCGGTCCCGTCCGCATTTATCACGAACAGACGCTCCCCCCGACCATTGTTTCCGATGAAGAGTATCTTGGCCCCGTCCGGCGAGAAGGACGACGTCCATACGAAACCCATGTTGTTCGTCAGGCGCGTCTCACCGGTGCCGTCCGCGTTGATCACATAGAGTTCGTAGAAGGGCTTCCCCTCAGGATAGCCGCTCCTGCGGAATAGGATGCGTGAACCGTCCGGCGAGAACGAGGGCGAGGAGTCCCATAGAGGGCTGTTCGTCAGGCGTGTCTCCCCGCTCCCATCCAGGTTCATCACGTAGATATGCGAGTGGTTGGTCGCGTTGTCGCCGTCCCGGTCGCTGGCGAAGAGCACCTTCGACCCGTCCGGGGAGAGCGACGCTTCCGAAAACTCTGTCCCGTGTACGATGTTGTGTTCCTTCCCCCGTACCAGCACGGTGTCACCGCCGCCGTCAATCTGCACGCCCCGCAGTACGTTGACGCGATTGTACGGGCCGGATTCGTAGGCCATGTAAAGGACGCGTGAGCCGTCCGGCGAGAACTGAAGGGTATCGGCACCGCCCCCGGCTTCCGAGCGTGTCAGTTGCCGCAACCCGGTGCCGTCGGTGTTGATCAACCATATCTGGGACGGACCTATGGGACTGAAGCCCTCAAAGGGATTGCCGCCACCGCTACAGCCGACGCCGCCGCAGTCCTCGCGGTTGCTGCGGAACGCTATTTTCGTCCCGTCTGGGGAGAAAGTGGGCGAGTTATAAGACGGGACGAAGGCGGGTGGACCGGTGTCGCCGTCCGCGGAAAACACGAGCCTGCGCCCGGTGCCGTCCGGGCTGATGATGTTGATGCCGCCGAACCCGTCGTCACCCGACACGAACACGATCTTCTCGACGCGGCCTCGGTCATCGGAAGATCCGCCGCTGCCGCCGCCGCACCCGGCGACGACAGGAAGGAGAAGCGGCGGCAGCAGCATCAGAAGGCAGGCGAAGCGGTTACGGGCGGCGTGCGGGATGAACATCATGCGGTCTCCGGATAACAAGCAAAAGAATGCCCCCTACTTCCACAGGACGGGTTATTTCTCCTGCAAACCCGACCGCACGATCTCACGGGCGGGTGTGTCCCGTTACGCCGAAGACCCCATGGCGAACATGGAGGCGTAGGCGCGGGAAGAAGGCTTTCGCTTTCCTGCCCTGGTAAAGAATGACTCACGGTGCTTAAATCTTTATCGGTCTAACCCACTTCCCTTGTTTACCGCTTCGAATGAAGTCGGCGTTTATAACCAGCCACTTCCGCCCGTCTCGTTGCGCTTCGTCCAGATATGCCGAAAGTTCGGGGGAGTTGGTGTTATACAGGCAAAGCAGTACGTTGATCCGCGTCCATTCTTGGCCGGGGGCGGGATGGTGCCAAGATTCACGTGCGAGCTTCTCCACCGAAGGGTGTCCGAGTAAGGCCAGCGACCGGAGAGCAGAGTCCCGTACACCCGCACTGTCGTCATCCAGCAAGACGAAAAGCAGCCGCTCTTGCTCTGGGTCGTCGAACCGAACCGCCCCCAGTTCGAAGGCCAGTCTCGATTTTACGCCTGCCTCTCCCCGCTCAATTGCCGCCGCCGTCAGTGGAAGGATGAGGTGGGGGTATGCCCTCGGCAACTCCGGAGTGATTTCGGGCATGTAATCGGGATCATGGGCAATCACGTACAGTACTGAATCGATCTCCTCAGGCGACCAGGAAGAGAACGGGCGCGTGGCAAAAAAATCGAGAACCGTCTTGATAAGCGTCGGCCAGAACTCGTAGTCCCACTCCCAGGACTCGTCATCCTTCGGATGATCGCCTGCCCAACTCCGGAACTGACTGACCGTATCCACTAACCTTGACATGAATCTAACTATCCCGGTTTTTGTTCATCACAGAATACCCGACTCTGATGGCTGTGAGAAACGCCACCGGGTATGCCGAACGTCGGCGGGACGGGATCGAACAACCGGAGGTTCTTGGGTTGCGTCGCGGCTAACCGCTCCAGGAACACGGCGCGGGGGATCTCCGTCGCGCCGATCTGCTGGAAGTGCGGCGTCATCATCTGTATGTCGATCCAGTCCGCCCCCCGTTCGCGCAGGTGATCAAACAGATGGAGCAGGCAGAGCTTCGACGCGTAGTCTTCGCGATGGAACATGCTCTCGCCGGTGAACACCCCGCCACTATCCACGCCGTATAGCCCGCCCGCCAACTCCCCGAACTCGTTCCACGCTTCGACGCTGTGTGCGATTCCGGCGTCGTGGAGTGCCGTGTAAGCGGCTTGCATCTCTTTCGTGATCCACGTGCTTTCCTGGTCGGCGCGTTTCGACAGTCGGCACGCCGCGATGACGTCCGCGAACGCTTGGTCTACCGTGAACGTGAACCGATTCTTGCGCCGCTCCTTCGCCAGCGATTTCGGGACGTGGACCGCGTCGAGATCGAGAATGGCGCGTGGATCCGGGCAAAACCAGCAGAGCGGATAGCCGTCATGCGGCCAGGGAAAGATGCCGCGCCGATAGGATCTGGTGAGCGTCTCGACGGAAAGATCGCCGAGCAGGGCGACAACGCCGTCGGGCGACGACAAAATCGGACGTACGGCGTCAATTCCCGAGATACGACGCCCGCGTATATCGAACCAGATCGCTGTTTTGAGTCCCGGCAGTTGCCAACGCATACGCTTTTCGCTTTCCCTTTTCCTGCGCCGGTTTTCACTGTACCATGCAACGGGGGCGGTGCCGACAATGAAGGGCACGCCGAAAAAAGGAAATGAAAACGGATGGGCAATCGCGTAGATAAGCGGGGAAATCTGGACCTGCGTCCGGTGACTATCGAACGGGGATACATGAAGTTCGCGGAAGGCTCCTGTCTGATTTCGATGGGCGATACGAAGGTCATCTGCACCGCGACCGTGGAAGAGCGCGTGCCGATGTGGATGAAAGGGCGCGGGAGCGGCTGGGTGACGGCGGAATATTCCATGCTCCCCCGCTCCGGCAAGGAGCGCAACCAGCGTGAGACGCTTAAACCCGCCGGGCGCACGCAGGAGATCCAGCGGCTCATCGGGCGGTCGCTCCGTCCCATCGTGGATATGGCGGCTCTCGGCGAGCGCATGATCACGCTCGACTGCGACGTGCTCAGCGCGGACGGCGGGACCCGGTGCGCGAGCATCACCGGCGCGTATGTCGCACTGGTCGAAGCCCTGTCCAAAATCCGTGCGACCGGTGCCCTGCGCAAGAACCCGCTCACCGATTCGGTCGCGGCGGTTTCGGTCGGTGTGGTCGGCGGCATGGAGCTGTTGGACCTGTGTGCGGAGGAGGATAACAAGGCGGGGGTGGACATGAATGTCATCGCCACCGGTTCCGGCAAATATATCGAGATACAAGGGACGGCGGAAGGCGTTCCGTATGACCGCGCCCGCCTGAACCGGATGCTGGATGTCGCGCAGTTCGGTCTCGATATGCTTCTCAAAAAGCAAGCCGAGGCGATAGAAGGATTGTTGTAGAATCGGGCGAAACTACATCTATTCTCCACCGAACAGGAACACGATGTATCAACAAACACCCCCCTTGCCCGAGTTAGTCGGGCCCGTGAACACGTTGCAACGGCATGGCTGCTTAACCGCCTGGCTGATTTTTATCATGGTCGTAAATGGCATCCTTGCTGTTGCGACGCCGTTTCTCGGGGGTATCGCAAACAGCGGGTTATCGGCGTTCGACATCGGTTTCATTATGGTCGGGTCCCTGCTGAACATCGTCTGGGCAGTCGCCTTGTTTAAATGGTTTCGGTGGGGCTTTTACGGCTTTGTCGCGACTACAGTAGTGGGAATCGTCGTCAATCTGGCGACCGGGACTCCCATCGCGCAAAGCACGAGCGGTCTGTTAGGCGTGTCTATCCTATACTGGATGCTTCAGTTAGGCACCCCGAAAGCGTGGGAGCGGTTGAAATAAACGGCGAGGCGACTACGGATGCTCTGTGAACATGCTTTCGGGGTGCCTGGCGGCGCGTGGGACGGTAGTTGGTATAATAGGGTACGGAGTAGAACAGATGAGCATGATTTTGAACCTTCCGACGGAACTTGCCGACGCGGTCCGGGAATAGGCGCGTGGACTCGGCAAAGACCCCGAGCAACACGCCATCGAGCAGATGAAAAATCTTCACGCGGTCGCCAAGAATGTCCC
The DNA here is from genome assembly GCA_014381035.1 of Armatimonadota bacterium. Next base: position 1,629 of record JACMIS010000361.1, on the reverse strand, counting down.
GAATCATACAGAACCGAAACGATTGCGACCGTTCTCGGAGTTCATGATGCAACGGGACGAAAAATGTGCCTACGCCAAGTCAATAAATCTGCACACGTTCTTGAGGTCGCGCGAAAGGAAGAAAAATGATGTCTTTAGTTCAGGATCTACCGCAAGATGTGCAAGCATCGATAAACGCCGAATCTCTCTTTTCTGGCAAGAATCCGCAGACCATTGTTGTTGAACGGTTGCGAACCAGTTTCGCGACCACGCCCGCCATACCGGCACACCTTGACCCAAGTCGCTCGAAAACTATGGCACAGTGGACTAACGATGTTCGCTCGCGCCACGGGTTTCCAGACGATTGGGGGATGAAACCTGTCACACTGAGCGCGGACGACTGGGCGGTGTTGGAGGCGGCTTGCGCGGATATGTACCCCGGTTATGAGGGCGAGGGGACGGCGGGGGAGCAACAGCACGATGACCGCTTATGAGGTGTCGTTAACTGATAGAGCGGAGGAGGATTTAGACAAACTATATTTTAGCCTTCAAACGCGAATCGGTTATGAAAAGGCGTTCCTCTGGTACGGGGCAATTCGGGAAGCGATCATCCGGTCATTGGAGTCTTTACCGCACCGCTATCAAGTGTCCGAGGATGGTAGCAAGGCGTATCCCGGTACGGAAGTTCGTGCAATGCGTTACGGGCAGGGTGCGGCTGTTTTCCGTATCTACTATTTCATTATTGAACCGCGCTCTGAAGAAAACGAGGTGGATGGAGCTGTCCGTGTTCTGCGTGTCCGGCACGTGACGATGCGACCACTGAGTCAGTACGGTGAGGACGACGAATGACAATGCCGCTTCTTGTTCTCGCCACGCGCAACGCGCACAAAGTGGAGGAGATGCGATCCCTGCTTGCTGCGGTCCCGGTGACACTGGTCGGGGCGGGCGATTTTCCGAACGTGCCGGAACCGGAGGAGACGGGCGAAACGTTCGCGGAGAATGCACGCATCAAAGCGTCCGTCGTCGCGCTTGCCACCGGGCAGTACGCGCTCGCGGACGATTCCGGGATCTGCATAGACGCGCTCGGCGGGCGACCGGGGGTGTATTCCGCACGCTGGGCGGGGCCGGGTTCCGGGGCGAAAGAATGGATCGCGAAAACATTCGCCGAACTGGGCGGCGTCCCGGACGAAAAGCGTACCGCCCGTTATGTTGCCGCGCTCGCCGTTGCCGCGCCGGACGGAGCCATCATCGCGGAGTCCGAAGGCACGTTTGAGGGGCGTGTCGGGCATGAAGCTCGTGGTGCGAACGGTTTCGGGTACGACCCGATCTTTCTGCCCGCGCCGGAGTTCGACCGTACCGCCGCCGAAATGTCGCCGGAGGAGAAACACGCCCGCTCGCATCGCGGGATCGCCGTGCGAAATATCATCCCGGCACTGGCGGGTATCTTCCCTCCCCGCGTCGAAGGGAATCTTTAATCGAATGGCAGAGCGAAAAACATTGATCGGCAAGCGCGTTTGCCTCGACCCCGGTCATCCGTCCGAGGTCGGTATCGGGACACAGGGGCGCAAACTGACCGAAGTGGGCGTTTCATGGACCGTCGCGGTGCGTTTGCGCGATATTCTGACCGAATGGGGCGCGACGGTAAAAATG
>JACMIS010000360.1 GCA_014381035.1 Armatimonadota bacterium | reverse complement strand
GATACGTCCGCGACGTTCGGCGAATTGAAACGGGCGATCCGCCGCCGCGAAAAGTATGTCAAGCTCGCCGACGGCTCCATCGGGGTCATCCCGCCAGAGATCGTCGAGCGGTTCCGCTTCCTGTTCGCGCTCGGCGAGGAGACAAAGGACGGCGGGTTGCGGCTGTCGTCCACGCAGTCGCTTCTGTTAGAACAGGCGATGGCGGACGAATCGGGCGATTTCCACGCCGACGCCGCGTTCTACGAACGGCGCGAAAAACTGCACGGTTTCGACCAAATCAAGCCGGTCCCGCTCCCCAGCGACGGCTTGACCGCGACGCTCTACCCGTACCAGAAAGCGGGCTTCGACTGGCTACACTTTCTGCACGAATACGGTTTCGGCGGCTGTCTCGCGGACGAAATGGGTTTAGGCAAAACGCTTTCCGCACTGTCGTTCCTGCTTTCGCTACGCAAGTCGGGCGGGAACGACCACGCCAAAGCACCGGACATCGTCGTCGCGCCGAAGTCGCTGATGTTCAACTGGGAGCGGGAAGCGGCGCGATTCACCCCGGCACTCAAAATACTGGTTTACACCGACGGCAACCGCACCAAAGACCCTTCGGCGTTCGACGGCGTCGACGTGGTGCTGACGACCTACGGGATCATGCTCCGCGACATCGAGCATCTGCGCAAAACGCGGTTTCACTACGCCGTGCTGGACGAAGCGCAGGCGATCAAAAACCCGGCGTCACAGTCGGCGCGGGCGGCACGTCTTCTCAACTGCGAGCACCGCCTGACCCTGACCGGAACCCCGGTCGAGAACGGCACGATGGAACTGTGGTCGCAGTTCGCGTTCCTGAACCCGGGACATCTGGGCGGCATGGACCGGTTCCGCGAGGAGTTCACCGGTGCCATCGAGCGGCAGGGCGACGAAGTCGCGGCGCAAACGCTCCGCAAACTGATCGCGCCGTTCCTGCTCCGGCGCACCAAAGAGCAGGTCGCCCCGCAGCTGCCGCCGCGCACCGAGCAGATCGTGTACTGCGAAATGGACAGCGAACAGCGCAAGCGGTATGAAGACATGCGCGACCGCTACCGCGCCGAAGTGCTGGGCATTTTAGACGAAGCCGAAACCGACCGTAAACTCGCCGGTCGCGGGCAGATGAAGATGTTAGAAGCCCTGCTCCGGTTGCGCCAGGTGTGCAACCACCCGCGCCTCGCCGACCCGTCGTACAGCGGCGATTCGGCGAAATTCGGCGTGCTGATGGAAACGATAGAAACGCTGCGCGCCGAAAACCACAAGGCGTTGGTGTTCTCGCAGTTCGTGAAAATGCTCGATATTATCCGCGCCGAACTCGATGCAAGACACATTCCGTATGTGTACCTCGACGGCTCCACGAAAGATCGCCAAACACCGGTAGATCGGTTCCAGAACGACACCGAGATCCCGCTGTTCTTGATCAGCCTCAAGGCGGGCGGCGTCGGCTTAAACCTGACCGCCGCCGACTACGTGCTTCATGTGGACCCGTGGTGGAACCCCGCGGCCGAGCGGCAAGCCACCGACCGCGCCCACCGCATCGGGCAGGACAAGCCGGTCTTCGTGCAAAAATTCCTCACCCGCGACACGGTCGAGGAAAAGATCCTCGCGCTCCAGGAGCGGAAGCGAGCGATCACGGAGCAACTGATCACGGCAGAAGAGGGCGGCTTCCTGAAAACCCTGACCCGAAGCGACATCGAAGGACTGTTCACATAGGCGCGAGTCGGAAATGGGTAATGCTATAACCCGCTCCAGTCTTCGACCTTCAAACTGGGAACTTTGCTAAAATGACCGGTGTTTCGCGTCAGCACAGTGGCATTATTGGCGAGCGCGATTGCCGCGATCTTTAAATCCATCGTGCCAACACGAATTTTCGCCTTCTGGAACGCTTCAAACGCATCGGCGGCGTTTGCATCAAACGGCAACAGCGGTATTCCATCGAACGTTTTTATGTGGATCAGAAGACGCGAGTAGGCGGAAAGAGGGCGTTCCCGGTTGTCGGCACGGGCGGCGCGTTCAAGCCATCCGCGCATCTGTTCCTCATAGTTGATCACCGTGGTAGCAATTTGATCGGATGAGACAGATTCGAGACGCATTTGCAAGGTAAGTGAGTCGGCGTTGTCCCATTCGAGCAAGCTTAAATGATCGGTGTCGAGCACATACATCAACATCCGTCATCCGTCTTCGGGCGTAGCGACTCCCGGTATTCGCGCCCCAACCGCTCGGCTTCGGCGAACTCCGGGTCGTTCTTGTAAACCCCGACGATTTTCTTCCACCAAGCGACCCGGGGTGGTGCAGATGCTGTTTCATCGGAAACAAAACGAGCTACTTTCTCTTCAAGTAGGGTCAATCGTTCTTCAATCGTTGGGGTCGCCATTTCGTTTCTCCTGATGGTTATCTTACCCCGACCCGCATATTTGATACAAATCTTCTTGGGTATTTGTTATACTCACATAACAGTAGATGCAGACGTAGCGGAAGAAAAGATCCTCGCGCTCCAGGAGCGTACGCGAGCGATCACGGAGCAGGTCCCTTGGCACGTCGCGTAAATCGGCAGAGCCGATTTCGCACAGTGCCTAACAGCGGTGGAATTCATTCCCACGAAAGACACATGGTCGAATCGCCCCGAATTAGTATTAGCGCGGAGAAATCACCGGAATGACGAGTTCTGACCAGCTGTGGCAGGGACTACAGCGCGTGCGGACCGTGGAATTCGTTACTCACGGCACCAGTGCGACGGGGTGGAGCGGGGGCGGTAGCGGCGTCGTGACTGTCGAATCTCCTTCCTCTACGGTTCTGGTGTTCCGCGAGTCGGGGATATGGCGTCCCACCGGGGGGCGTGACTTGCGCTTTCATAACGTCTACCGGTGGACATGCTTCGACAAATCGGTCCGACTGGAGCATCTCCGCTTCGGAGATGAACATCCCGTCTTTCTTTTCGATCTCGCCCCGGACCCGGATGGCATCTGGTCATCGCTGACTCCGCACCTGTGCCGACAGGATACCTACACCGCTCGATTACGTCAGGAAGAGGCTGTGCTCTTCCTGGCATGGACGATTACAGGACCGGAAAAAAGGGAGGAAATCGCGTACAAATATTCGCTGGCGTAAAATGCCGGATTCACCCCGTATGGCAATGAAAGGCTATTGACGTAGCCTTGCTGTGATGAATCCGCGGAAACGACGGTATTTATTTTTTCAGGTGGTAGTAATGATCTTCACAACCGACAGTGCCGAGTACACACCCGGCGGGGACTAACGCGCCGAGCCGGTGAGAGCGGAGTGTCTGGGCAGTGACGCCCCCGACGGTGGACGTATAGTACGCCGGGCGGGTCGCCTTAACGTGTCCGTCGAGCCACAAGACGTTTGCCAGACCGACATGGCGACCGTGTATGTACGGAAACCGTAACGAGGGAGGATAAATTAGCGGTGTGCGCAAGAAAATCCGCATCGTTCGGTGCCAGCGCATCGCGTCCGCCATCAGTATCGTCTCCGCCGGGAGTTCCGCCTGCGCGTATGTTTCCGGCACGAAATCGAAAAGGGTTTCGTCAAACACGTAAAGACTCTGGTTCAGTCCGTACCCGACCGGGAAGTTGCCGGGGGGAACGTCAGCGGTCGTAAGGCAATCCTGAACGGGTTGGCTTTTCAGGTACGGGTAAAGAAGACCTGCTGTCGGGTCCCACATGCCTGACACCAGTGATCTGGCTGTCCCGGAGCGGTACGCGGTACACCAATAGTAAATGGTCGGAACCGGATCCATCACGGTATATGTGACGGGACAGAACCCCCCGTCATAATCGTTTGCGTACAAAGTCCAGCCCATGCCGATCTGGCGCAGGTTCGAGAGGCAAGCCGTCTGGCGGGCTTTTTCGCGTGCCTGAGCGAATACCGGTAACAGGACCGCCGTGAGCAGGGCGATCACGGCGATGACGACAAGCAATTCCACGAGCGTGAAACCCGCCCGTCGAACGCCGATCTGGCTACAGACAGGCACCGTTCGTGCCCCTCCAGCGCGTAAACAATCGAAAGAAAATGCGTGTTCGTTCAACCCATCCCCCTGACTAAATCAAGTGCGTGTCATGCTTCCTCATCACAATCCGCCATGCATTCGGTTTTTTCCGCGAGACAGAGAGCACGGTTTGCGCCCGGCTGGTTGATGCAATATTGGTATGCCATTTGGCAAGCCGTGGGACAGTCAACATTCTTTTTGATCGTCTCCACTTCGTCGCTGATTGTTTTTTCTGCTTCTGCCAACGTGGCATTCCTGGCTTCCATTTCCACAGCGCAAAGATCAAGGTAAGCTGCGGTCGCGGCACGGATCGTTTTCAGGAGTTCTTTTTTCGTAACATCTGACATTCTCTCGTATCCTTCTATTATGGTTATCGCGGGGGATTCGCCGATTGGGAACGACAACAACCAATTAACCGCATTGTGAAGCGGTTAATAAATACAGTATTTATACTTGCTTGTCTCTGGTTCCTCCCTTAGCCCATTTAGGACACGATTTATTTTTTGGGTGGGTCAGTAGTGCTACCCCAGAATCGCGTCGTGCCCTCCCGATCCGTGGAATAGAGACGGTAATGGTTGTGTTCGAATTGGAGAGAGTAAACTGATTGGTGTTTGGGCAGGGCAAGGACCTCCTGAAAAGTTGCAACATCCCAGACGCGGATTGCGCGGTCGGCCCCGCCGGTCAAGAGGCTCTTTCCGTCGGGAAAGAAAGTCGCCGCATAAATCTCCGCGGTGTGACCAGAAAGCATCCTTGGCTTTACAGGCAGATTGTTCTGGAGTAACCACAGCTGAACGAATGCGTCATGACCTACGGTCGCCATATGGCGACCGTCTGTACTGAAGACGATTTCGCTTATAACCCCAGTATGACCACCCCGTATGGTTTGAAAATGACCATTCCGCGGATGGATGACGTAGATCGCGCTACCATCTGCACTCCCCGCTATTAACGATTCACCATTCGCGGCGAAGGCAAGGACGCTGACACTCTTCTGTTTGGAAACATGACAGTCGCTGATCATCTCTCCGGTATCGGTCCGCCACACTTGGATAGTGCCGTTGTTCCCGTCGAAGGTCGCGAACAACTCCCCGTTGACGGATAGTGCCATTGCTCGGATGAAATTTCCCTTTATAGCAAAAGAGCTCAGAATTTGACCATTGGAGGCATCATAAACCACCGCGTTACTGTCTGCACTTCCCGCAATGCGACGACCGTCCGGCGAGTACGTACTTGTGAGAATGGGGGGGGCATCGAATTTAGTTGTGAACACGACTCGGCGCGAAGAAACCTCCCACACCGAGAGCCGACCGGTGTTGTCTATTGCGGAGCAGAACCTTCCGTCGGGTGGAGAAAGGCGGACGCTACTCAACGGGTGAGAAAGTGCCGAAGGTGCTTCTATTGACTCGCTATCGCCAAGCCGCCACAGCGATATATCGCCTGCTTTCCCCCCTGCAACAAGCCATTTGCCGTCGGCGGAGATCGCCAGCGTCGTTGCCGGGTTTTCGACTCGGAAAACACGCCCGGCTATGCCCGTATTCCGATTCCAGACCCGGATCGTCTTATCCTTGCTACTTGTCGCGACGGTATCTCCGGCGCGGGAAACGGCGACGGCGAGGATGGATGCTGTATGCCCTTTCATGGTACGAACAGTCTCTCCCGACGCCGCGTCCAGAAGGTAAACGGTCCCGTCCCGCACTCCGGCGATCAACACACGTCCGTCCGGTGAGAAGCCGAGTGCGCGAATGTTGCCGCGACCAATTTCCTTGTGCCATATTTCCCTTCCGGAACCGCAGTCCCACGCACGAACGGTGCTGTCCGACGCGCCGAGCACCAGACGTTGCCCGTCCGGCGAAAACGAGACCGCTGTCGGGAGTGCGCCTTCCCTCACCAGCGTATGCTGCACTTTCTCCCGGCGTACATCCCAGATAGTGATCCCCCCGAAAATATCGCCAACCGCGAGCCACCGGTTGTCTGAAGACAACGCCAGTGCATAAACGGAATCCTTGCGAATCGCGAACCGCCCGATGGTCGTTGCCGAGGATACCTCCGATATTTCACATTGGTCTCCGAAGCAACGCGCCGCATGGGTCGCATCCGGCGAAAGTGTTCCTTTACTGAGAGCCTTCCCGGATAGTGGAATGCCGGGCATCCGTTCCTGTCCCGCGCTTCCGTTTAGCGAGAACGAGCGGATCGCCAGCGTCGCGGCATCCATAGCTAGCAGCTCCGACGCTCCTGCTCCGAAACGAACTACGGAGACCCCGCCACTCTGTGTCGGTAGCGAGACCGCCGCCTGATGGCACTGCTCCCAGAGGTATCGCCATTCGAAGCGGCTCGCCTCCGCCGGTGCGCGTCGGTGCCGCTCCAGCAGTTGTAGTGCGCGGGTGATGTTGTTCTCTTCCAGGGCGCGTTGCGCGAGGTTCATGTCGGCGACGTAGAGTTGGCGGCGCGTTTCCGCTTCCGCGCTTCGGGCACGGGCGTTGGCAAGCAGGGCAACCGTAGCCAGTCCGCCTACGGCGGCGGTGACGGTGCCGGAACCGATCAGGGCGCGGATGATGCCGAGCCGGTAGGCGCGTTTCAGACGCCGTCCCTCTGCTTCCGGCATCTGCGACGCCGCCCATTTTTCGTCAAAAACCGTGCGATAGATCCGGTTGCGGGGAAGCAACATGCCGTCCGAACCGAGGCGGGCAATCCCGGAAAGGCGCAGGGAAGCGGTTGTCGGGTTCTCCTCCTTCGCGTCGTCGAGCCCCCGCCCCCGTCGCCAGAAGGAACGACTCCTGCGCAACATTTCCTGATACGCGATCAGAACGGCGGCAAGGTCGGCCCCGCCCCGAAGCAATCGCTCCCGCACGAAAAGAAGGTGGTCATCCGCCGCGATCCGGTCCGCCCGCCCGAAAAACGTAAGGCGGCACCACCGGTCCACATCGCGGGGATGGAGCGCGTCGCTGTCGCTGGCGATCTGCTCGCAGAACCGTTGCGTAAGGTAGGGCTGTCCGCCCGTCCAATATAATACCCGCCGCAACAGTTGCGTGACCGCTCGCACACCGCGCCGCGCGGTGATCAGTCCCCGCGCCAGCGAGACCGTCACCTCCGCCTCGCTAAAGTCACGCAGTTCGATCTGCCGCCCGACATTGAACGGCGTATGCCGGGGGTCCTGGATCAGTTCGAACGGCGTCACGACGCCGAGCAGGCAGAAAGTGAGGCGTTTCAGCGCGGGGTTGCCCGTACGGGCGTTGTACAACTGGCGGATTCCGGCAAAATACTCGTCGGCGGAGAACGGGAGCGAACGAACGATGTCAATCTCGTCAATGAACACGACAACAGGACCGTTGCAATGGGGCAGGAGTATCTCTGTCAAAACCGCCTCCCACCGCTGATATGCCCCGAGACCACGTTCGGTAGTCGTCCGCCAGTGGGACTCGACTTCCTCCTCCAGTCCGAGTTGCCTTCCCATGCGCCGGACTTGACCCCGGTACCACTGCTCCGGGCTCACGTTCACGCCGAGCGCGGTGAGATCGAGCAAAATGGCAACCGAACCGGCGGCACGCAGATCCGCCGCCGTCCGGACCATCAGGGAAGATTTCCCCATCTGGCGCGGAGTAAGGATGTGGCAATATTCACCGCTTCTCAGGAGCCGAAACAGTTCGCTGTCCGCTTCCCGTCGCACGTAACTCGGTGCATCCTGTGCCAGAGTCCCTCCCACGACAAAAAAGGGAGGGGGCGGGGCTGTCACGGTGTAACTCACCCGGCGGTCCCCAACGGGCGTGCATCCGCATCGTGCAAACGTCGGCGCAGATACCGTTCATACAGGCGGCACCGGCAAGCGGCGAGCGCGACCGTTTCGCCGGACAATACGCCCGCGCTGCGCAGGCGATGGAACGATTCCGCGTCCATCGCGGGCGTCGTCGCCCCCGACAGAAGAGCGGACATGGCGCGGCGAAGCGTGGCGTCGCGTACGATCCGCCCTTCCATCCGTTTCAAGTGGTCTGAGAAGATCGTCTCGCCATCCTGGTTCGCCAGGGCTTCGAGCATGAAGAGATCGGTCTCCCGCGCCGCGATGCCCGCGAGGGCGCGATGATTCAAATACGGATGCCCGCCCAACAGCGTCGTCAGGCGGCGCAGATCGTCCCGCGAAAGCCCGGTGCGAAAACGGTCGCTTAAAACGGCGACCTCGTCCGGCGTGAAGTCGGCGAGCGTGAAGCGCGTCCCGACATTGAACGGCGACTGGTTTAAATCCGCGATGAAAAGGTGTGCCTCGGTGGCGAACGAGATAATCAGGGTGAGATTGCGCCAGATGCCGGTCGGGTCAAAGGCGCGGGCGTTGTACCACGACCGGAACAGCGCGAATATCTCATCGCGAAAGTCGCAGGCGAAAATCCCGTCCACTTCGTCCAGCACCCAGACCAGCGGCGTCCCGACACTCCCGGGCGCAAGCATCTCGTGCTCCAGGAAACGCTCCAGTATTTCTCCGGGAAGAAGCCCGGAGTCCGTCGTGAGAGGCAGGGGGACGGTGTTTGGCAGGGGCTCGCCCCGCCCTGCCTGGCTGCGTAGATTTCGCACCAGGGCGGATACGAACGCACTGGCGGAGTGAAGTGCCGCCGCACCCAGAGCCTGAACATCCGTAACGACGACGCGGTGGTTCTCGGACCGCAACTGCGCCACGGTTTGTGCGATGAGCGACGTTTTCCCGATCTGACGTGGACCCTTGACCAGAATGAGACCATCCCCGCGCCGTATCGCCTGAGCGATCTGCCGGTCTGCGGAACGCTCGACGTAGTACGGCGACCCCGGTACGATGGCACCCGACGAGGGCTCGGGTGCCACCGGTAATGGTCCTGATCCTACCCCCGATGGTGCGTTGGGGACAACCGGGTTGGGGACGAGCAGGGGCGGCATCTTGCCCGATTGTTGGGCGAGTTGATCCGTAAGGGTCTGATACAGGTTTCTGGTCTCGCGCGACGGTTCGGTATTCAGCGCGTCACGTAGGTACACGCGCAGCTCCCGGTAGGTTTTGGTGACCGCCGCCGCATCGCCCCTTTCGGCGAAGGCCTGCATCAGGGCACGCTGGATATGCTCGCGCTCCGGTTGCGCCGTGATCGCCGACCGGAGATAGGCGACCCTCTCGTTCGCGTCATCCGCCATCGCCGCCAGTGTTTCGAGTGCGCCCAGGTAGGTCTCGGCGTAGCGGGTGCGGTCCGCCTCAATCCAACCCTCCTTGCACCCTTCGAGCAGTTCGCCGCGATAAAGTGCCACGGCGTTCTCCAGTGCCTGCCGCGCGGCGGACGAGAGTGGCGGTGCCGGTGTCCGCATCGCGCTGTCCATGAGTTTGATGTCTACCTCCGCGCCGGAAAGGTCGAACTGGATCGTGCGGGCGGACGGCGTTTGTATCCGGTGCGCCTCCGTCCCCAACGCGGAACGCAAATCGGAAAGGCAACGCCGCAGGTTATATTGCGCCTGTATCGCGAAACTGTCCGCCCAGAGCGTTTTGGCGAGCCAGGCGCGATCTACGGGGGCACTCTGGCGAAGGGTAAGCAACGCGATCAGCCACAGCCCCTTGTGGGTGCGTAGCGCGGGCAGGGGGCGTCCATAACAGAGAACTTCCATCGGACCGAGGAGACGTAGTGTCAAAGGGGGATGTGTCGTCATCTCCTCACCCGGTGGCGTCGCGGATGCGGGAGCGTCTGTTACCATGACCATTAATTCGTTAAAACGCAGGAAAATCCTTTCCTGACCACGCTGTGATGCACACGAAAATATTCCTGACCACGGCATCCCCCCCGCCCCTATGGGATAATGTAGCAGGTTGATCACCAACCTGGAAAAGCTCTTTCACTATCGGTCGTAGAGAAAAGGACTCCTCTGTCGGGCAGGTCAGCGGTGTAGCAGGGTAAGTGCTTATCGGAATCGGAGACAAACACTGCGAATGTTCGTCTCCGATTTCGATGGTGCTGCCGCTTCGGTTGCTACAAAAAAAAGCGGTCTGCAAAATCGGTGACAAGTCAACCGTCGCAGACCGCTCCCGCTACCTGTCGCGGTAGAGAAAAGGAGATCACGAGGTAGCATTTCCACACACTACCGTATGATTCCTGCTTCGCTTCGAAAATTTTCATGAAATGGTTTTTCATGCCCCGGTACGACCCAACAGGGAACCGATTCCGGCTTCGACCCCCATGCTCAGCATCTTAATTTCCGCATTAGAAAGCCGACACTTCCACCGGCGTGAAATCAATGCGGTCACAGGCGACGCAGTAACACGTCACGCCCGACAGCGTTTCGCCGAACACCGCTAACTTTTCATCGTCCGGGAGGGAATTGACATGAACATGCCCGTAGACGCAAGTGCTGACGCCCGCGCCCGAAAGAATATCGAGGAACGGTTGCGGGGGATAGTGCAGGAGCGCGATCTTGACGCGGCAATCCGCGATAGCATCCAGGCTTTTTTGTAGCCTTCTTCGCTCGCGCTCGAAGGTTTTCCTGTCGGCGGCGAACGTTTCCGTGTCCGGTTGTGGCACATTCCATCCGCGTGCCCCGGCGAAACCGACGGAGACAGTGGCGAATGGCGAGTGGTCAGTGGTCAGTGCTGCTCGACATTGACCACTGACTACTGATCTGACCACTACCGGCGGCGAGAGCAGACCGGGGTAG
>JACMIS010000359.1 GCA_014381035.1 Armatimonadota bacterium | reverse complement strand
ACTCGATGCGGGGTATTCAAGAATCGCAACGTACCGATCTTTTCCGCGACGACGTTGCTAACAAGCCCGGTGCCCGCCATACGGACGGTTACGTGGCGATTTATGGAGACGGTCACAGCAAATGGGTGAAGTGGGGTTCTTCCAAGCCGTGTGACTGGACGATTCAAGCCGACACCTGCCTGTAATGTAAGCCGAGCAGATGAAAAATAAATGCGGGCGCGTCACCAAATCCGGTGACGCGCCCGCTCTTTTTTGCCCTGCGTTGCGGAATCGGCGAAAAATAGTATATTTCTTCGCTTTCTTAACAGTATCTTAACACAAAAACGGCTACACTACTGGTGCGTCCGACTATCGGGTCGGCGCGGAATTAGAAAGCAGACATTCTTATGGCTGATATCGTAGACGTAGCAGTTAGCAACGGTTCCTTCGGAACCCTTGTCGCGGCAGTACAGGCGGCAGGACTCGTGGAAACTCTCAAGGGCGCGGGACCATTCACCGTATTCGCGCCGACCGACGCGGCGTTCGCGGCTCTCCCGGCGGGCACCGTGGACGATCTGTTGAAACCGGAAAACAAGGAAAAGCTGGCGGCGGTACTTACCTACCACGTCGTTTCCGGAAAAGTGATGGCGGCGGACGTAGTGTCCATGAAATCCGCGACCACCGTCAACGGTCAGGACGTGACGATTGACGCCAGCAACGGCGTCATGATCAACAACGCGACCGTGGTCACGCCCGACGTGGTAGCCGACAACGGCGTCATCCATGTCATTGACACGGTTCTGCTTCCGAAGTAAACCGGTAGCACCAATAACAAAGATAAGCGGGCGTGTTACCGGAAGACCGGTGACACGCCCGCTTTGTGTTGGCGAGGATGGCACACCCCCGTAATATCTTGCCCCAAAGCCCTCCGTCGCTGTATACTTGACCGGTGCGAACGGACGCCGCGCCGGGAGTTCTCACGCCGCGCCCCGTCCGATTCCCCTAACGCTTTCATACACACGAAAAGAAACCGATACAACCCATGGCTCAAGTCAACTGGCGAGCGTTCGGCGAAGATGTCTTCGCGGACGCGCGCAAAGCCGATAAACCCGTACTCCTCTCCCTGCAAGCCCCGTGGTGCCAGTGGTGCCGCGCCATGAACGAGCAGACGTTCGGAAACGACGCTATCGCGCAATACATCAACGACCAATTCATCGCGGTCAAAGTGGACACCGACAAACGCCCCGACGTGAACGCACGCTATACACAGGGCGGCTGGCCCTCCACGTGCCTCCTGACCCCGGACGGTGACACGATGTGGGGCGGGACCTTCGTTCCGCCCGACGGAATGGCGCAACTCCTTCCGCAGGTGCTGAATGCGTACCGTAACGACAAGCAGGGACTCGCACAGATGGTCGGCACGCAACGCGAGCAACTCAAACAACAGCGCGAAGCCGCGCCCGCGCTCGACCCGAACCTGCCGATCTCGCCCGATATTATCCGCGTCGCGCTCCAGAACATCCTGTTCATGTTCGACTTCGCGCACGGCGGCTATCGCGGCGACCAGAACCCGGCGAAGTTCCCGCACGTGGACATGACCGAACTGGTCATCGAGCAGTACACCCGCACCGTGCGCTACGGCGAACCGTCCCCGGACCTGAAACTGGTCCTGGATCGCACCCTGACCGCGATGGCGGAAGGCGGCTTGCACGACGAAGTCGACGGCGGCTTTTTCCGCTACACGCAAACCCCGGACTGGCGCGAACCGCACCACGAAAAAATTCTGGAAGACAACGCCGCCATCGCGCGGCTGTACGCCCGTGCGTATCAGGCGACCGGGAACGACGAGTACAAGGCGGTCGCCGAATCCACGCTTCGCTTCGTCGACACCGTGCTGTACGACGCCGAAACCGGCATCTGGGGTGGTTCGCAGGCGGCGGACTCCGAGTACTACAGCCAGGCGGAAGAAGAGCGCAAGGAATGGAACCCGCCGAGCGTGGACCCGACCGTCCTGACCGGTGCCAACGCGCAAGCGGTACGCGCCCACGTCGCGTACTGGCAGGCGACCGGCGATGCCGCATCGCTGGGGATGGCGAAAAGGGGGCTCGATTTCCTGATCACCAACCTGCTCAAGGAAGAGGGCGCACTCGATCACTATTATTCGACCGACACGGAAGCGGTAGAAATGTCGGGGCGCATCCCGTCCGGGTTGCTGTCCGACTCGGCGCGGACCGTGGCGGCGTGTCTCGACCTGTACGAAGCGTCGCAGGGCGTGGAATACCTCGACAAGGCGGAAGAGATCGCCGGTTGGGTGTCCGGTCATTTAGAGGATAAGAAATCGGGCGGCTTCTACGATTCTGTGACGCGCCCCGACGCAGTCGGCACCCTCAAGTACGGCTCGAAAGACCTGAACGACAACATGCTGATGGCGGACACACTTCTGCGCCTGTTCCTGGCAACCGGCGAGGACGAGCACGCAAAGCTGTCCCAGCGCGTCCTACAGGGCTTCCTGCCCGCACTGGGGAACCTCGGCTACCATGCGGCGGGGTTCGCGCTCGCCACGGAGCGGGCGATCCTGCCGCCGGTACTGGTGCATGTCCTCGGAGCGACCACCGACCCGGCGACACAAGCCCTGATCTCGGCGGCGCACCGGTCGTACCGCTACGAGCGACTTGTCCAGCCGCTCGACCCGTCGAACGGAGAAGATGCCGAGCACATCGAAAACCTGGGCTACCCGAAGCCGGTCGCTCCGGTCGCGTACATCTGTATCGCCAACAAGTGCCTCGACCCGATCAGCGATCCGAAAGAGCTGGCGGAACTGGTTTCCTCGGCGACGTAGGCATTCTTTCTCCCCCCAGCCCCTCCCTCGATTCTTGGGGGAGGGGGCTGGGAGAATGCAGTTTCCGGGTACACTAAACGCATAAGGCGGGCGCGTCATTACACGCGCCCGCCTTTATTTATTTCGTAAAGGAAACATTATGCCCAAACAATATCCGGCACCGCCCGACATGACGATTGACCTGAACAAGAAGTACACGGCGACGTTCAGTACTTCCAAAGGCGACATCGTCGTCGAACTGTTCCCCGCCGATGCGCCGATGACCGTGAACAATTTCGTGTTCCTCGCCCGCGACGGTTATTATGACGGAACCGTCTTCCATCGTGTTATCGGCGGCTTCATGACGCAAGGCGGTGACCCGACCGCGACTGGCTCCGGCGGACCCGGCTACAAGTTCCGCGACGAGACCGTCGGCAACCCGCGCAAGCACGGTGCCGGCACGCTCTCGATGGCGAACGCCGGACCGAACACGAACGGTTCGCAGTTCTTTATCACGCACGGTCCGCAGCCACACCTCGACGGTAAACACACCGTCTTCGGTCAGGTAAAGTCCGGTCAGGACATCAACACCAGCCTCAAGAACGGCGACACGTTAAAATCCGTGACCATTACCGAAGCCTAATTGGGTGGTCGGGTTGTCAGGTTATTGGGCTATTCTCTGACTGACCCAGTAACCTAACAACCCAGCAACCTGACCCCCAACACTTCTTTTAACCACTCCGGTGCGTCTGCGGATAAGGGTTTGCCTTGCGGCTTGCCGTCGGTGAAGGGTTCCGCAAGAACGTGGTACGCTTGACCGTCGCAGGCTGTTTTCTCGACCGTACCCACATTGGTCCAGAGCCCGCCGCGCCACAGTAAATGGAGCAAATGATCAATCTCCTCGCTCACACAGGCTATCTGGTGGTCGCGAGCCTCTTCGGTCGTGCTACCACCGCGCACCTCGCTCAAAAGGTCCGCGCATACCTTCAACCGGTCCAGTAGCATATGTGGCGTGAGAACCAGTTGCTTGCGCCATAACGCGGTTTCACAGCATTCGTAGACAGCGTCCTGCCATAACTTCGTGGCATCCGAAACCCGCCCGTTGGCTGGTGTATTCATCACGGACTCGTCGCCATCCAGCAGTGACATCTCCGCCGCGCTATTCACCGAAGCATCGTGATCGTTACTCATCTCGACCCCCATTCCTTTCGCCGTTCGCTTCATTACGTCGTTCCTCTACACTTCTTTTCGGTGAAACCAATCCGAAACAAAAGTATCTTGTTTTGAAATCGGCGAAAACCTGGTAATTTGCCGTAAGAAAAAGCAAAAAAACAACGGTGGCTTGTCATAAGACACCGTTATTTTTTCGGGTGAGGGGGCGAGGAGATTACTCTTTTGCTTTTTTCTTCAGTACGATCAGACCATTCGGGCTTTCCGATGGCTCATATCCGTCCGGCACTTCATCAAGGGCTGCACCCTCTTTGACTTGCTTGGCGAAGTAATAAAGCGTTCGGCTGCCGCTCTTGGTTTCACTGGTCGTCGCATGGAGGTAGTAATCCTCGCCGTTCTTTTTCGATTTTACACTGTAAGGCACGTCCTGCTCCTTTCGGTTTGAAGGTTTAGTTCTGTTGTTGTCCTATTGTTTCCTTCTTCTCGTGAAAATATTTTTATCACCCTCACTCTGAAAAAGAGACATCCCCAGACTGAGTGCCGTCCGGTGCTTTACGGAGCGGTATACAAGTCGGCGATGAATTCGGTACGGAACCTACATAGATTCGCCGCCCATTCTGGCGGAGTGCGCCACACGTCACGGCTTCTTGCGGAACGTGCGTGCGACATAAAGAGCCACCGCTACTTCCGTGAACGTAATAGTCACTGCTTTGAATAATATCCCGAACGTGGAAAAGGTGCTGGTAGT
Organism: Armatimonadota bacterium; assembly: GCA_014381035.1. The sequence goes on along the minus strand of JACMIS010000359.1, from coordinate 1,237 downwards.
CCAAGCTTCGGGAGGGACCACCGCATAGATATAGGCGATAGCAAGGCCCGTGACAAGGAGACCTAAAGTGTTGGCAACCACGACGCTTGCCACCATCGTGCGCCGGTTCGCCAGCAGCCCGACCCCGATCCCGAATGCCGCGACGTGGATTGCCATCACAACGAAAGAGATCATCCCCGGTATCGTCTCCGACCCGACAGGGAACGGCATCAACATGCCTGCCATTGCGTACGTCAGGTATCTGGTGATCGTATGGGAAAGGGACGCCAAAAGCAACATGCAGACGGTGACGCGGAACGCTTCGCGCGGGGCGAAGCGTGAGACCTCGCTCTCCGCTTTAGCGGTCAGATCGCCTCGGTAGGCTGTTGACGGAGTCGCCGACTTGAGTTCGACCTGATCGTACCCCAGGGCGGCGGCGGTGCCCGGTGTTGACGTGCCGTGAACATCGGTCGCTTCCACTTCGTTTTGTCGCAGTCGCATGACTGGTTGTACCATATGAACGTTGAGAGACGATGTTTTCCGCTTCGTGAGCGAACCCCGACAAACCACGCGACCTGATTAGAATAATTTGCAAATTATCTGCAATAAATGAGGAAGAACAGGAAACGGCGCAGTCGGTACATACTACCGGGTGAATACCCGTACCGCCGCGCCGTTATCGCGCCTATCGCCAGTCCCGTCCGCCGCGCTCTGTATTTCTGTGTTAGAGTGCGGCGAGGGGAAAAATCCGCATTGCGCTACTTCTTCGGTGCTTTGGCGACTTGCGAAAGCTTCTTTTCGCCGGACAGTACCGACAGAAACGCGCGGGAGGTGAGCATCCGAGCCGCGACGCGGATCTTTTGCGTGCCACCGTTTTCGCCGGGAACCGTAACGGTTTGGATGTTGACTTTGAAGATGCGGCACTTTTTCGGAGCGCGGTATTTCCAGCCAATCGAGTGAGTGTTGCGGATGTGTCGTCCGCTCATCGCGGACTTGCCGCTGATTGCACATATTTTTGACATTGGTTCAGCCTATCTGTAATTCCGGACGTTACTTACTTGGTTTCTTTGTACGTGACGTGTTTGCGGATGCTCGGGTCATACTTCTTGAGTTCGATCCGCGTCGGGTCGTTACGCTTGTTCTTATAGGTAACGTATGTGTGTCCGCTTTCGGACGATTTCAGTGTAATGATGATGCGGTTTTCACCGGATTTCTTTGCCATCGCTCTGCTCCTGCGTTCCTGCTAAATATCGGGGGT
>JACMIS010000358.1 GCA_014381035.1 Armatimonadota bacterium | reverse complement strand
TTTCGGTGCAGGCGGAGGGGTGCGCCCCGATTGTCCGCGCGTTCCAAGAGGGTGCGGAATCGGCGCAGCCGTGGGAGAACGCGCACACGGCAGCGAGCGGTTTGCGTGTCCCGCGCGCCATCGGCGACTTTTTGATCCTGCGGGCACTGCGCGAGTCGAATGGAACAGCGGTCGCGGTGAGTGAGAAGGCGATGCGCGACGCGTGGCAGGAGATGGCGTCGCTGACGGGCAACTTCGTCGCCCCGGAAGGCGCGGCGACCCTGGCGGCATTGCACCAGTTGCGCGAAAGCGGCTGGGTGAAGGACGACGAGAGAGTGGTCCTCTTCAACACGGGCAGCGGACTTAAGTACCTCGAAGCGTGGTACGGACACGAATTAAAGTAAAGGGGTCGGACGCTAAAAGGTTCCACCGGAACCTTTCAGTGTCCGACCTTTCTAGCTATACACGCCCTATAACTACCCCCAGGGAAATGCCGGTACCGGCGTGTCGAGTAACGCGTTGGAAGTCGCCCAGAGCAGCGCGACGGAAAACTCCCCAAGGATCATTCCCAGAAACAGCGGGCGTGCCTGGCGGTATAGTTTCATGCCACCGTAGCGCAGGATCAACGTTTTCAATCCCCAGGCGACAAAAGCCGCGAACCAGAAAATGATCATCGTCCACGAGGAACAGAGCGCGTAGCCGAGCGGGTGAAGCGCGAACCCGGTAATGTTGGCGCGACTCCAGACTAAAGCCGCAGTCACGACAACCCCGACGAGCAGAAAGACCGGTCCCTGCCACCCGACCGGCAACGCTTTCCCGGCTTGCAGATACTTCTCGTAATCCTCGAAGCCGACTTTGTTGTTGTACTGGTAAACATAGCCGTAGAGCGTGATGCCGCCTTTGGTGTAGGGAAGCCAGATCTGTATCGCCCCGGCGCAAACAATGGACAACAACACGCCCAGCGAAAACACGCCGAAGAACTTGCGACGGGGAATCTGCACCCCGTCCGCGATACGCAAACCGTCCAGAAACCCCGACAGGAGCAGACCGCGCTGGTCCCTGAGCAGGAGCGAGTCGGTCATCGCCATCGTGGTCAGATTCGCGGGACCGAGCAGATGGAGCGGGATAAACAGTCGCAACAGGTCCACCGGGCGGAACGACGTTTCGGTCATCAGCATTCCCGCTTCGGCGGTCGAGCGTGCCATGACGAACGCGATCACGAACAGCAGACCGCCGAGTTGGAGCGCGGCGATAAACGGCGACATTCCCATCGCGACCAGAAAAACGCCCGCTCCGAAAGCGCAGAGCCAGAATCCCCAGAACGCGGTTTTGTACGGAAGCAGTTCGTTCGCGTCCTCGGTAGACTCTCGCTCCTCGCCGCAAACGATGCGCCAGATGCGTAGCAGGTGCGGTCGGGCGATGACGAGCAGGTACACCGCCAGTACCAGATACGCGCCCATCGCCTGGTAGCCACGAAACAGCGGCGTCGGGTATAGCGGCATCCCCGGCGTGTCCATGTTGAACGCTTTCGCGATCACGTCCTGCACCCGCGAAAGAAGAAAGAAGAACCAGAGCGAAAAGACAAGGTCGGAAGGCAGCAGAAACATAAAACCGATAAGCGCGAAACTGAGTTTGATCGGCGTGTAGTAGATTCCATTCCAGGGCGGTTGTTGCAGGTAGTCGCTGAGGTTCCATTCGACTTGAATATCGGGCACACCAGGGTACCAGGTGTGCAAACCTTTAATGAGGAACACGGTGAACGGGATCGCGAAGCCAGCCCACATCATCGGGTTCCGGAACAGCGGTTTATCCTGCGAGCCGTCCCCCATCCCGACCATTTCCAGCGGCAACTGTACCAGCGGGAACGCCAGTTTCTCGTTGTCCGCCCATTGCCGACGTATCAGCGACGCGAGGCAGAGAAACGCGCCGAAGACGAGCAGGACGAGGAGCGACCACGCCAGCATGGGACCGACCCACGCGTTCCACGGAATCGTTTCCCCGGCGCGAAGCCGCTCGAAGAAGCGCACGGCGACATCCTGTTTTACCACGCCCTCGACATCGAAAGGCACGAGCCACTGTTTTATGAACGGGAAGAACCGGGTGCGCCAGTCGTTGGCGTCGGACGCGAAATAGTTCGCCGTTACCAGAATCGGGATCAGTTTCTGCATCAAGCCGCGCGAGGAGATCATGGCGGCGAGGAGCATCATCGTATACGCGACCATGATGTCTTGCGCGGATAGATGGATACGCTTGCCAAGCTTCTTCAGCGGTGCGTTCAGAAACGTGACCATCAGTAGCAATCCGATCACGGCGGGCGGCATCTGGAGATAGCCGATCTGTAGCGTCATCAGCACGATCTCCGCCCAAGCCACCACGAAACACGTCACCGGGACAAGAGCGATTCCGACTAACAACCCTTTCCAAAGCGCGACGGAGCGCGGCACGGTCGGGTCCGGTGTTGTTTCAATCTCGGGTGGAACCGGTCTCGATGAATTCCGTGTCGTCGAATCCGTTTGGTTAGAAGCCATAGTTGTTATGATTTCGCAGACGTTCAGTCAGACCTATCAGCGACAATCTGATCAGGAGGTGAATAAAATGAAGCGGCACACCCCTTACCATCCGCCGGACATTGCGGGGAATGTATCCCGTCCGTGCCGTCCCAGTACGTGCTTCATAGCGTTCCTGTCTCGTACTGGCAGGGATCAAAACGGTGTGTGAACTCTATAGGATTCGACCGCATTTGTCAAACAAAATCCCGTACTGGTCTCATCGCGAATGTTGAAACGTCCGTCATGACGGGATTAATAAAGAGGGCTTTCAGCTGATATTTATTCCAGGTCAACTAAATGGTTGATGTGTATTATAGAAAGGCAGATGTGGTCTGTAAACATGGATATTTCACTTTCACCACGTACAATAGGAAAGGCAAACCGGCGGTGTGTTTGCCGTCGAACGAAAATAATCTACGCCGATTTACCAGACCTGTCTACCCCACGTTAGCATCCATCATGATAAAAAAACAAACGACCGCGCTGTTCGCCGTCTCGTATCGCGCAGGCATTTTATTGTTCGCCTTGTCCACTCTGGCGTGCACACGGCATAGCGAAATCGCTTCCGCTCAGGGAACGACACAACCGGCGACGCAAAACAAGACAGCCGCAGCGGGGCGAATAACAACCCGTTGGGCGAAAGACGTTTCCCCCACCAATGCGTTACCCGATTACCCGCGCCCACAACTGGTGCGGAAAAACTGGCTGAGCCTCAACGGTCTGTGGAACTACGGACTGAGCGATCCGCAAGCCATGACCGTACCAGACGTGATGACCGGACAGATTTTGGTACCATATCCGTATGAGTCGGTACTATCACGCGTCGGCAAGGAGAGTATTCCTACACAGAAATTGTGGTACCTTCGCCGTTTTTCCGTACCCACCGCTTGGAAAAACCAGCGGGTTATGGTACACTTTGGCGCGGTGAACTACGACACGAACGTCGTAGTGAACGGAAAGAATGTTGGTTCGCACAAGGGCGGGTTCGATAGCTTTTCGTTCGACATTACTGACCGACTCGTGGCAGGGGAGAATGAAATCACCGTTGCGGTGACAAACCCGTTGAAAACGGACGTGGAGGATGCCCAGGTTGTCGGCAAGCAACGATTGAAGCCGGGGGGCATTTTTTATACCGGCGCGACCGGCATCTGGCAGAGTGTGTGGCTGGAACCGGTGCCGACCACCCATATCAAAGCACTCAAGATCACCCCCGATATAGACCGTTCGCAACTGCGCCTGACGGTTCAATCCGGTAGTGCGGCACCGGTCACGGTGGCGGTTCTCGACGGAAACAAAGTGGTGGCTTCCGCTGAAGCGAGGGCGAATGCCGAGATCGTCCTGCCGATTCGCGGTGCGAAGTTATGGTCGCCCGACGCGCCTTTCCTGTATCAGTTGAAGGTGGATTTGAAAGAGGGAAACACCCCGGACAGTGTTCGGTCTTATTTTGCGATGCGCAAAATCGCACTCGGTAAAGACGCGCAGGGTCGCCAGCGGATTTTCCTGAATAACAAGTTTATTTTCCAGGTCGGTGCGCTGGATCAGGGGTACTGGCCCGATGGCATTTTTACCGCGCCAACCGATGCGGCGTTAAAGTACGACATCGTCGCCGCGAAGAAGCTTGGTTACAATCTGTTGCGAAAACACGCGAAGGTAGAGCCGGATCGCTGGTACTATCACGCGGATAAACTCGGGATGCTTGTCTGGCAGGATATGCCGCAAATGTTCGGCGGAAAAGACGGCGCACTTTCGGACGTGGCGAAAGCGCAGTTTGAGGCGGAGTGGCGGCGTATCATCACGCAGTTTTACAACTATCCTTCGATTGTTGTCTGGACGACGTTCAACGAGGGCATGGGGCAACATGACACAGAAAAGATCGTTGCCCTGACGAAACAACTGGACCCGACCCGCCTTGTCAATAACGCGAGCGGTTGGGTGGACAAAAACGTCGGCGACATGCACGACACCCATGCCTATCCCGGTCCGTGGTCGAATCTGCCGGAAGCGAACCGCGCCGCGGTGAACGGCGAGTTCGGCGGGATCACGATGAACGTTGACGGGCACCGGTGGAACAATAATGTGGATGTGATGGGCTACGGGGCGACGTTGCAATCGGGTTGGTTGGCTACCAAACGGCTCCAGGCATTGTACAAGACGGTCTATGAATTGAAGGAAACGCGGGGTACGAGTGCCGTCGTGTATACCCAGTTGACGGATGTCGAGCAGGAAATCAACGGGCTTTTGACTTATGACCGCGCCGTAATGAAGATGGACGCGGCGATAGTCACTGCCGCGCATCAGGGACAGTTTTTGCCGCTCGGTCCCAATCCAAACCCGCAATTCGTACCGACTTCGGAGGAGGACGGCATTGTCTGGAAATATACGAATGAAAAGCCTGCCGATGACTGGTTTAGTGCGGGGTTCGATGACGCCGGTTGGAAAACGGGCGCAGCACCGTTCGGGAACGACGCGGGTAATATTCGCACAAACTGGAAAACGAACGACATTTGGATTCGTCGAACATTCACGTCGCCCGACACGATTCCGACGAAACTGACTCTGCGGGTAGTACACGACGAAGACGCCGAAATATACATCAACGGAGTGCTGGCGGCGACTGTCACGGGTTACACCGGGGATTACAAGGAAGTAGCGATGAGTGACGCGGCGCGTGCCACGCTTAAAGCGGGACAAAACACCCTCGCGGTCCACTGCCGCCAGACGATAGGCGGACAGTCGATTGATGTCGGCATCGTTGCGGCAAAATAGTGAACAGCAGTCGAAGGCGGCGGGCACTTTATGTGCGTCCGTCGCTTTCGACTGCCATGCAGGAAATTCCTGTGGAAACTGTAAATAACCAATCAGTAATAATGCTATTACGCTATGCTCAAGGAGAGTTTTTATATGAATCGCAGTAAGTTTTTGTTAGGACTGGCTGTTTCGGCGGCGTTTTTTCTGACGGGATGCCCCAACAATGGCGCGAACAATGCCGATACCAGCAGCACCACCGGCGGCGGGACCACCGCATCTACCGCGCCTTCTGGCAGCGGTGAAAAAATATCGGTCGCGTTCGTGACGAACAACGCGTCGGATTTCTGGACCATCGCTCGCAAAGGGACCGATAAAGCGGTAGAAGAGATGCCGGGCGTTGAGTTGCAATTCGTCATGCCTACCGAGGGTGCAGCAGACCAGAAGAGCAAAGTGGAAGACCTTCTTGCGAAAGGCGTGAAGGCAATCGCGATCAGCCCGGTGGACCCGAAGAATCAAACCGCGTGGCTTGACACTGTCGCGGAGAAAGCGGTTCTTATTACTCAGGACAGCGACGCTCCCGGCAGTAAGCGTATGTGCTATATCGGGACAGACAACGTCGCGGCAGGAAAGCAAGCGGGAGAACTCATTAAAAAGGCACTCCCCGAGGGCGGCAAAATCATGCTTTTCGTCGGCAAGCGCGACGCGGAAAATGCCAGACAACGCGAAGAGGGGATTCGTCAGGCTCTCGAAGGTTCCAAGGTCACCATCTTAGATGTTCGTACCGACGACGCCGACCGCGCTCGCGCTAAATCCAACGCGGCGGACGCCTTGACTAAGTACCCGGATCTCGCGGCGGAAGTCGGAATCTGGAGCTACAACGGACCCGCGATCCTCTCTGCCGTGACGGACGCCGGTAAAACGGGCAAGGTAAAGATCATTTGCTTCGATGAGGAAGACGCGACCCTCGCCGGTATCAAATCGGGCGCGATCTATGCGACCGTGGTGCAACAGCCGTATCAGTTCGGCTACCAGGGAGTCAAGATGATGGTGGATATCGTTAAGGGCGACAAGTCGGGAGTTCCTGAAAGCAAACAGAAGATCGTCGAAACGCAAGGTATCACCAAGGAAACCGTTGACGAGTTCAAGGCAAACCTGGATAAGCAGCGAGGCAAGTAATGAGTCTGACGCCGGATGCCACTCCGATACTGGCGATGCGCGGCATTAGCAAGCGTTTCGCCGGAGTGCAGGCACTACGCGACGTGGATGTCGAGGTACACAGCGGCGAAGTCGTCGCGCTCCTCGGCGAGAACGGCGCGGGTAAGTCCACTCTGATGAAGGTTCTCGGCGGTATCCATCAACCGGATACCGGCGAGATCCTTCGCGATGGAAAAGCGGTAACGATCCGCTCGGTATCGGACTCGATCCGTCTGGGCATCAGTTTCATCCACCAGGAACTCAATGTCCTGGACAATCTCGACATCGCCGGGAACGTGTTCCTCGGTCGGGAGCCGGTCCAGGGCGGTTTCCTGCGCTTGATGGATCGGGAACGGATGGTGCGGGAAACCCAGCCCTATCTGGATCAACTGGGACTGCGTTTTCCCGCGACCCTGCCGCTGGAACGGTTGTCGCTCGCGCAACGACAGATGGTGGAGATCGCAAAGGCGTTATCGCTGAAGGCACGCGTCCTGATCATGGACGAGCCGACTTCGAGCCTGACGCTGACCGAAACTGCCCGATTGCTTGCCGTCGTTCAGGAGTTGCGTTCGCAAGGGGTCGGCGTTGTCTACATTTCACACCGTCTGGACGAAGTGCGTCAGATCGCCGACCGCGTCGTCGGTTTGCGCGACGGGCGGAATGCCGGGGGATTGACTCGCGAGGAGATCACGCATGAGCGCATGGTCAAACTCATGGTCGGGCGCGATCTGGCACCCGCGATGATTCCGGATGTGCGCGACGAACCGGAACGCCCGGACCTGCTGACGCTTAGGAAGCTCCGTACGCTCCGTTATCCGGAAAAAGAAGTGTCTTTCTCCGTGCGCAAAGGCGAGATACTGGGCATGTCGGGGCTGGTCGGGTCCGGGCGTTCCGAACTGGCAATGGCGATTTTCGGCGTCGAACCGCCGCTATCCGGTGCGATACAGATGGGCGCGGAAACATTGAAAATCCGTTCGCCGAAAGACGCGATCAACAAACATATCTACCTGATCCCCGAAGACCGCCGCCGTTCCGGGCTGATCGTGGACATGACGATACGCGAAAACATCGCGCTTCCCGCGCTGGAGAACTTCTCCGCGTTCGGATTGGTCCGCCGGGGAGAAGAAACGACTATCACGACGCAAGCCGTGAAACAACTCGGCGTCAAGACTCCCAGCGTGGACTTTCTGGCGAAGAATCTCTCAGGCGGGAATCAGCAAAAGGTGGTCATCGCGAAGTGGCTTGCGCTTTCTCCCAAAGTGGTCATTTTCGACGAACCGACACGCGGGATAGATGTCGGCGCGAAAGCGGAGATCTACACACTGATCCGGGAATTGGCGAAGCAGGGCGTCGGCGTTCTGGTGATCAGTAGCGACATGGAGGAAGTGCTGCTCCTCAGCGACCGCGTCGCGGTGATGCACGAAGGACAGATTACCGGGATACTGGACCGGGCGGACTGCTCGGAAGAAGCGATCATGCACCTTGCCGTTGGCGGCGGGGATGTTTCATCCTCCGATCATGCGGTGTTAGGCGAGAAATAAACAAACTATGGTAACGAATTCAACCCCGGCGGTCGCCGCGCAAAACCCTGCGACCCCGCCCTCTTCCTTTGCGACGATGCTCGGAAACTCGCGCAAGGAACTCAGTCTTTTCGGGCTTCTGTTGGTCCTGTGCGTTGCGGTCGCCGTGATGAACAACAACTTTCTGAGTCCGGTGAACCTGCAAAACATGGCGCGTCTGATCGGCTTATATGGTATTTTCAGCATCGGACTCGGCGTTGTCATTATTACCGGTGGCATCGACCTTTCGGTCGGATCGGTATTTGCCCTCGGCGGCGTGATCCTGTCCATAATGCTTGTCGAGTGGCATGTGGCTCCTGTGCTGGCTGTTCTGGGCTCACTCGCCCTGACAATGGCTCTGGGACTCATACACGGGTTACTGATCACGCGTATCCCCCTGCAACCATTTATCGTCACGCTGTGCGGGTTGTTGTTTTATCGCGGTCTGGCACGTTTCATCTCGAACGATGAAACGAAGGGATTTGGCGATGGCGAGGGTTTCAAGGGATTGATGAGTCTGGCGACGGGGAGCGTGGCAGGTATCCCGATGCCGTTCCTGGTACTGATCGTGCTGAGCGTCATCATGTGGATCTTTCTGCACCGCTCGGTCTTCGGTCGGCATCATTTCGCGGACGGGCGCAACGAGGAAGCGGCGAAATACTCGGGCATCAACGTTAAGTTCGTTATCACCAGCGTGTACATACTTTCCGGAGCGTTGGCGGGCGTCGCCGGAATCCTGATTGCGTTCTACACGAACTCGGTCTCGCCGTCATCGCACGGCAACTCACATGAACTGTATGCCATCGCGGCGGCGGTGCTTGGCGGTTGTAGCTTGCGCGGCGGCGAGGGTTCCGTGGTCGGCATCCTGATCGGAACCGCCCTGCTCCAGGTCCTGCAAAACCTGGTGAACCTGCTCGGCATCCCGAGTTCGCTCAACTTCGCCGTCATGGGAGCCGTGATCCTGCTCGGCGCGACGGCGGACGAACTGCTCAAACGACGCGCGGCGTCACGCAAGGTAGTAACCGGTTAGGAACTTACCCCTCCCCCTCTCCAGAGGGGAGGGGGAGTCCCGGCAACAAAAAAGCGACTGTCATTGCTCCTCGTGAGCTATGCAGTCGCCGGGATAATCGTGTTTCGGTTTGCTCTTTCAGCGAACTCCAACGCGACTATGCATATATAATACCATGTTTCGGGCATTCTTTGCCACCGCCCCCTCGTTCGCCGAATTTCACCGAGGAGCGTCAAACCACCTATTATTTATGATCAATGCATCTTTTTTGAAACAGAATTCGAAAATCACATAGCCTTGATCATGTGAAAATGCATCTTATATATCTCTTAATTCACTTCCGTTTCGGGGGTTCCAGGCACGGGGTCCCACCCACCGGTAGAAGCCATTCGACTTCTACCGGTGGGTGGGACCCCCGAAAATATGCCGTACCTCGCCCCACTCGCGTACGCCCACGACCGACTTGTACGGCGCGGTGACCACCGCCTCCTGCACCGTGCCGAGCGACTGATACACGAACCAGATTGGCTTGCGCCCGAGCGGGTCTCCCGGTTCGTCGGGGAATTTACGCAAGCCGATGCGCAGTCCCCCCTCGCCCCGGTTGTCTACCCAGTTGTGGTAATGGAAAACTTCGATAGTCGCCAGGTCCTTGAACTTGTTCCAGGTATACGCCATTCCCGCCGCCTGATCGCGGAGCGCGGTTTCGCCGTAATCCCGCGAGTTGAGTCCCTGCTCGCTCAAATGCACCGTGCGCAGTTGTTTCCCCCCGTAACGCATCCGCGGCAGCTTCACCCATGCGTCCAGCACTTCCAGGTTCCTGAACGTAATCTTCCGCGTACCGAACGTGAAATCGATCTCGTTGTCTTCCCAGACGCGCGGCTCGAACAGATTTTGTGGGTACGGGTGGAACGCGATTCCCCAGTTGAAATCACCCTCGATACGGGAGAATTCCGATAGTTTTTCCAGCAGTTCCTGTCCCCGGTAGAAATTCGCCTGCGGCACCATGTTCCAGTGATGCTCCAGCGAAATAAACACTCTGGCGTGCGGGTCGTACTGCCGCGCGATCAAATGAACGGTGCGCATCGAACGCTGATACAGGTCCATGTACATCAACGCGCTTTTCTCGCCCGCGTTGGTCCACACCCAACCGGCGTTGACTTCGTTGTGCAGGATCCAGTGGTGGATTCGCCCGTAGCGACCGTCTTTGCGGCTATAACGTTCCGCGAGAAAGTTTATCACCGCCGCGTACGCCGTCAAGCCCCGTTCGCTGATCACGTCCGGCATCACGAAAATCCCGGCGGGGTCGGCGTCCGGGTGCGCGATGCGATGGCTGAACGAACTGCTCGGCGCGTTCGCCCCCTGCCCGATGAGAACGATGGCGGAAACAATGAGACGATGCTTCGCCGCTTCTCGCATCGTCCGGTCCAGATCGGCGATCTGTCCGTCGTCGGCATACCAGGTGCGACCGGCATACCGAAAAGGCGTTTTTCCGGCACCGGACGTTGTCGAAACCAGACCGTTCAGAACGATGTTGACGGTCGCCGCCGATAACCCCAGATCGGTCAGGTCGCTTAGCGGGCGGTCTGCAGCAAGTCCGCCGATCCCTTTTTTGTTGCGCGGCTTTTCTTCGGGCAAATCCGGTGACCGGGACTGAATGGCATCCGGATAACGCGCCTGCGACAGCAGTTCGTAGCGATTCCCGTTCTTCCCGACGACCGCCCAATGCGACAAGAGCCGATCCCGGGTGTATTTTTCCGGTGACTTGCCTCCGCCGGGAGCGTGCCGGGCAATCGTTGCCGTAAAACGGCCGCGCGTGTCCGGGCGGATCGGCGTCAGGCTACGGAGCGCGCTCTTTGCTTCAAAAACATCCGCCCAGAGGGGGATCTCGGCGAGAAATAAAGCACTCCCGGCATTCACTCCACGAACCGTCCCGGCGATCTGTATATTCTTGTCGGTGACGGCGACCCGGCTGACGTGGGACGCATACTTGCGAGTGAGATGGTCGCGCAGGCGTTGTTCCTTGCGCTTCGCGCCCTCGCGGAACACGACGAGTCGCTCCGCGAGCCGTTCTTCCTGCGGCGTCCGTGCGCGAAGTTCCAGCCCGCGAATCTGAAGGACGCGCCCCGCCTCCGAACCCAGGTCTATGCGCAGGGCGCGGACCTTCCCGACCGAGTCGCCGCGTGCCGGGTTCAGATCAACGGCGTACCGGGACCAGCCCTCGCTACGACTCAGATTCGCACCATGAACACTACGCGCTTCGCTGACTGGCGGGTCGAGGAACACCTGAACGGTACCGGTGCCGGTAGTGCTGAAGTATTCGAACGCCAGCACGTGCTGCTGCCGTAGATCAGCGGACGCCGGTAGGGATTCCGTGAACAGGTACGGATCGCTTCCCGTGGTCCGGATCTCCCACGTATCCCCCTCTATCCGGCGGAGCGTCGCGTCGTGAATGTTTATCTCGGTGAGTCGAAGCGGCACCGGGACGACAGCGTGCGGCGCGGCGTGCACGAAGGGAGCTGTGCCCACTACGGTCATCAGAAACGTTCCGAACAAAAGAAAAAAGGTTAAAGTGGCGGAGCGAGCAGAGATCAGCGACATAGATACTACATGGGACACAACCCGCCCCCACGGGTTGCAGCCATTTGTAGGACGCAAAAGCCCAACCGCGTGCGGTATAAAGTCATTGCACGGAGGCATGAAAATGAGTTTTTTTGATCGTGGGATTATTGAATTGAACGATAACGGGGCGTGGTCGTGGTTTATGGACGAGCGCGTCATCGTCCACAACGGCAGGTTGCTGGTGGGGTCGATTCGTTCCACGGAAAAAATGTACCATAACGGGACGCCCGAACCGGGTCAGGGGAACTGCGAGCTCGCCGTCCACGACCTGGCGACGGGCGAAACACATGTCGTGGTTCTACACGAGCAGCTGGAGCAGGACGACCACAACGGACCGGCTCTGCAGGTCCGACCGGACGGCAGGGTGCTCGCAGTCTACACGCAACATTCGCAGGAGCGGAAGGTGTACTGGCGGGTTTCCGAGTCGCCCGACCTGCGCGAGTGGGGACCCATTCGGGAGCTAATAACGCCCGGCGTCGACCACCCGCCGTTCGGAGGCGACAACGTCACTTACTCGAACCTGTTCCTTCTCTCCGTCGAAAACAACCGGCTGTACAACTTCTTCCGCTCGCTGGGGCACCAACAAAACTACATGGTTTCGGAAGACAACGGCGACACCTGGACCTACGGGGGCATGTTCCTGCAGGGGTATAGCGGCTACGCGCCTTACTTCAAGTACGCGACCGATGGCGTCGGGACGATTCATTTCATTGGCACCGAGGATCATCCGCGTAACTTCGACAATTCGGTCTATCACGGCTTTGTGCGGAACGGACAGATCCATCAGTCGGACGGCACGGTGTTCGGACCGCTGAGCAGGACGCGAGACAAATCGGGCGACATCTGGGATTTGACGACGGTTTTTCGCGGCGGTCCCGACGATGTCGCCTGGGTGACCGACCTGCATCTGGATAGCGAACAGCACCCCGTGTGCCTGTTCAGCGTGCAGAAGGACGGGCGGGGACTGCCGAAGGGACAGGGCGGCTCGGACCATCGCTACCATTACGCACGCTGGGATGGATCGGGCTGGATTCAACACGAGATCGCCTATGGCGGGACGCGGCTTTACCCGGACGAGGACGATTATACAGGGCTGGCCGCACTCGACCCGCAGAGCCTGGACAGCGTATACGTCTCCACCGACGCGCACCCGACGAGCGGTGAACCACTCGTCAGCAAGACCGATGGGCGGCGACATCACGAACTGTTCCGCGGCGTGACCGC
>JACMIS010000357.1 GCA_014381035.1 Armatimonadota bacterium | reverse complement strand
CGAATAAGCGTAAGCAGTTCGCGGCGATCCTTCAAGCCCACGGCGTCGCGATCTAATACCCTTCCTACCGGCGAACTTTTCAGGAAGAAACGATCCTGTTTAGCAGATAGCATTCGCGGAGCGAAACAGATAGCGATGTTTATCCGGATCGCGATCACGGGCGAGGACGCCGATTCCCACCAACAGCAGGGTATCTTCCACGCGGCTTGGAACGTTCTGGATTCCGGCGACCTGTCCGAGATGGAGTCCCAGGATCTGCGCAGTCTGTTGGAGTGGTTCAACCAGCACATGCCCTACCCCAGCGAGACGCAGCGCAGGGGGTTGAGTCGCCGGGCGATCTTCTGGTTCAAGCCGGGCGCACAGGATTACATCCAGAGAGCATGGGAGTTGATGCAACTGTTACGTTTGCACGGTCTGTTGGTGTGCGTACTCAAAACGCGGACTCCGGGCTCGGTGGTATATGCGGACGACTGCCAGATCGCCGCGATACCGACCCGGGGAACGTTCTAAGCACGCGCGAGTCCGCTCTGTTATGATGAAATTACCATGGACAAAACAGTGTATCTCGTGCGCCACTGCGAAACGTCGGGGCAGGAAGCCGACGCCCCGTTAACAGCGGAAGGGAGCGAACAGGCGGAAGCGTTGGCCGCGTGGCTGTCCGACCAATTCATCGAGCGCATCGTGTCCAGCCCGTATGTACGTGCCCGCCAATCCATCCTGCCGCTGGCGACGCGTCTGGGTATTTGCGTCGAGACCGATGCGCGACTCGTCGAGCGTGTCTTGTCCGCCACTCCCCTGCCCGATTGGCGAGAGCAACTCGCCGCGAGCTTCGCCGATATGAGCCGATGCCTTCCGGGGGGAGAATCGAGCCGGACGGCGATGGATCGGGGTGTCGCGGCAGTGCGCGATGTTATCTCCCATTCGGCAAGTGCAACAGTGGTCGTCACGCACGGTAACCTGCTCACTTTACTCCTGAAACACTTCGACGAAACGGTCGGTTTTGCGGAGTGGGAGCGACTGACCAACCCGGACATTTACCGGGTGCAGTACGTGGGTGACAGGCCATCCGTCGAGCGTCTGATACCCGGCACACCGGTCTGACGCAATCCGCCCCAAAGGCGCGACAACGCAGGAAATGAGGAAGAAAAGGTTGGCAGGAACATGCCCCATAAACGCCGCCCCACCGTCAGGAAAGGACCTCGATGGTGAACCCGCCGGGACAGCGAAAATAGAACGTCCACGAGCCGTGCATCCGGGCGGGTTCGGGGACTTCGTAGCCGTCGTCTTTGAGTTGCCGGTTGATCTCGTTCACGCGTTCCTCGCTCTCCTGAATAAAGCCGATGTGAAATGTCGGCGGATACTCCATTTCCTTCCCTTTGGCGAATCGAAACAGCGTGAGGACCATATCGTTGTCGTCGAACAGCGCATCGAATCCGGGGTTATACTTCTCGTCCATGCCGCGCATTCCGAAATACTTTTCGAGAAACTGCCGCGTCGCAATCACATCGGTGACATTCAGATTAAGATGGTTGAGCTTCATTGTTTTCATCCTCCTCCGGCGCGAATCCGCCCGGGTCGAGATCGTCGCGCATCCGGCGCAAGACCGCCAGTGCGCTTGTCAGTGCGTCGGGCGCATACCCTTCGCTGAGGCGGTCCGCCCATTCGGCGTGTCGCTCCTGAACATAGTCCAGCGCGACGCGTCCCTCCGGCGTCAGGGTCAGGAGTTGGGCGCGGCGATGATGGGGGTTCGGGCGGAACGCGATCAAGCCGTCCGCTTCCAGGCTGTCGGCGGTCCGTTGCACGGCTTGTCGCGTCAGCCCCATGATACGGGCGATGTTCGCGGCGGGGACCGGTCCATGCTCCACCACACCGAGCACCTGCCAGCGGGCACTACTGAGTCCGACCGGTTCGGTGATTTCGTCCCCGGCGTCCAGCAACAACCGATTCAGTCGAAAGATTTCGAGGATCAATTCGCTGAATGTCGTAGCCTGAGTAGTAGCCTTACCCATTGAAGTAACACGTTACCATATTGACAGGTACCTGTCAATATAGTATCAATACCCCCCGCCGCAACTCTCGCGGGTTCGAAAAAAGGTATTATTATGACGATACCTATGAAGCTACTGTCTTTCTTTTTTCCGCTCCTGTTATTGCCGTTGGTTTTGTTGCCACCGACGAAAAAACCGGTTCCGTTTCCGGCGCGTGGGGCGAATACCAGCCGGAACGTCTTTCGCAACCCCTTGAAACTGGACGGTGCGGACCCCTGCCTGACCTATCATCGGGGCTGGTACTATCTTTCGACTACCACGGGGATAGATATTCGTATCCGCCGCGCGAAACGGCTCGCCGAACTCAAGGATGCCCGCGATCAGGTGGTTTGGAAGGACGATCACCCCGACCGTTTCCGCGATCTATGGGCGGCGGAATTTCACCGGCTCCCCGGCGCGAACGGTCCGCGCTGGTATATGTACTACACGGCGTCCGACGGCAAAGAAGGCGACACCCATCACCGGATGTTTGTTCTCGAAAGCGCGGGCGACGATCCGCTCGGACCGTATTCGTTCAAAGCGAAATTAAAAACCGACCCGGACGATGCGCAGTACGCGATTGACGGCACCGTGCTGAGATTGCCGTCGGGCGTGCTCTACTTCCTCTGGTGCGGTCGTCCGAGTCCGGCGGGTCAGGGACTATACATTTCCCGGATGACGAACCCATGGACACTGACCGGCGAGCGTGTGTACTTACCCGCCGACGGTTTCGGTTGTCCGCACGTCCGCGAGGCACCGGTGACTTTGCAAAAGGGGAACAAGGTACACCTGATCTATTCGGCGTGCGCCGCCGACACGCCGGACTATAAACTGGGCGTCCTGACCGCCGATGCGGGGGGCAACCTGCTCGCCCCGGCGTCGTGGAAGCAACACCCCGTGCCCGTGTTCGCTCGCGTGGACCAGCACGGCGTCTTCGGTCCCGGTCATAACTTTTTCTTCCAATCGCCCGACGGCAAGGAAGACTGGATCGTCTACCACGCGAAAAGCGGCATGGCGGCGACCTACGGCGACCGCTCGACCCGCGCCCAGCGGTTCACCTGGACCCCGGACGGACAGCCGGACTTCGGTCTCCCGATCGCACTCGACACAGCAATCCCGTCCCCATCCGGCGAGCCACCCGCCGCCCCTCAAACAGGCGAGAAACGACAATGATAACTTTCGAATATGTCGGTGATGGCGTGCCGGAAATCTTTGTGGATCGCGATGGGAAAGTCATACAGATGGCGACTATCGGTGTCCCTGAGTCAACCACCGATTTATCACTGTGTATTATTACCACTAT
>JACMIS010000356.1 GCA_014381035.1 Armatimonadota bacterium | reverse complement strand
TGCAAGCAAAACATAACCCGCCAGATAGTGCCTGCTCCATTACGCATTCCGCGCCAGATAAATTCGGGTCAGCGTCACCACGTCCCCGAACGTGTCGTAAAACACCCCGCGCACGGTGTAGGTCGTAAACTCAGAGGCGTTCACGCTTGAGCGGTTTGAGGAAGGTAAGTCTACGGAATCGCCCAGAATCGGCGCACCGCCACCGGGCACGATAAATTCGCCCGCGATCCGTAGAAGATAGGCCGGTTTCGCCCACGGAGACGTTTCCGCCGACGTAAACCGGGACGCGTAATCGGCGAAGTCGGAAACGCTCAATCGCCCTTTGATGATATACGATGAGCCACCCCGCCGATACGTGTACGATGTCGCCGTCGCCGCAAACGCCCTCGCGATATTCAGCGCGACCTGCTTGCCCCGTAATGTCGGGGTCCCGATGATGATTGGCATGGTTGGTTAGGTGATTATGTGGTTTGCCAGGTCGGACGGTTACGCGAAGGTGCTCTTCATTACCACCCAAGAACCCAATAACCAAACAACCCGATCACCCGTTTCCTCCTTCCGGTATTCCGAGCCAGCCGCGAATCCACGTTTCCGTGGGGGCGATGACTTGCCCGGTGAGCATTCTGGTGACGAGTTCGCGGCGTGCGGCGAGCTCCGCCGGGGACAGGTTGGGGAACGCGATGATCGGGGACGCAACGCCGTAGCCGACCGTGTATTGTGCGATGCGCGACGCGACTTGCACGGTCAGACAGTGCGCGACATCGGAGCGGAGCGATTGTACCCAGTCGGTGAGAACGTCGGCGTGGACCTGCGCCGATGCCAGCGAGCCGGTCGCGCCTTGCGTGGTCATGTCCTGCCCCAAAATGGCGCGGGCGATCTGCGTGTCCTCGTACTCGATCTTCGTCAGGTATGCCCGCGCCGGTTCGACCCGTCCGGCGTCCAGATCGTAGCCGATGGTCACGCCGTGTGGGACGACGATGGACGATTCGCTCTGCAATGTGCCCAGCCGCCGCGTCAGGTCGTCGATCTGTCTCTCGGTCCAGTTGGTCGGCACGGTGGCTATCGGCGTCGGGACGCCGAACCGGTCCAAGCCCTGTAGCCACATCCGGCGCACCGAATCTTTCTCCGCGAACGACCGATACGCCGCGACCAGGTCCGACTCGCCATACGGGTTGCCGTACCGCTTCTGGTACGTGTACCAGACAAAGCGCGACGCCGGGAACAGCATCGGCTCTCCGTCCAATAGCTCGACCGCGACCACGTCGCCCGATTCGCCCGCGACCGCCGCGAAACGGCGCGGATCGTGCCACTTCACGGCGGCGAGCGTGCCATCCCCGGCGAAGACCAGCTCGCCGACCGCATACCCCATCGAAAGCGCGTCGAGTGCCCCGCTGACCAGACCGGCGACCCCGCCCGGAATCGCGCTCAACTGCACCCGGACGCTGTCCGCCGCCCGCTCGGCGTCCGGGGAAGCGTCGCCGGGGCGTACTTCCGCCGTTTCCGAGAGCACCGAAAGCCGCTTCGTGGTCAAACAAGCGCGGATCTGCCCGTCCCGCTCCATGCGGCGAAACGTATCCAGACCGCCGGGCGGATACGCACCGTCGGCTATCTGCTCATAATGCGATGTAGTGAGCGGAAACAAGTTTCCGCTGATCCGCCCACCACCCGTCCGAACGCGGAGCGGTACACGCTCCGCAGGAGCCGCGACCGTATTATCAGCGCGTGCGCCCCGAAATGTGTTCTGGATCCCTTTGAGTAACGTGCCGACCATTGTAATTCCCTGTCCTTTCGCGACGCGAAATCCCCCAGCGGGAGTTTGCGCGCTCCACCCGACGCGATAACAAAACCGCCGCCATGTTTCGCGTTCGCCGCCTGCGCCAGCCACGGAGACGCCGCCCGTACCATTAAAGCGAGGGCACAGACCGTGTCGTCATGCCCGCGTGCCGCCGCCATCTTCTCCCGCCCGCCCGAAGTGCTCGGTATCGCCTCGAAGTTCCGCAGTTCGGAGATCAGAACCGGTATCGCCGGGAACGAGCACCGCCGCGCCGCCAGCGCGACCCCCAACCCGTCCATCAGCAGTGGTTTACTGACGCCGGTAAACGTAAACGGTTCGATTTCGCACGGCAGACGGCGGGCGGTGAGTTCCAGGATCAGATCCTCCGCCACCGCGTCCCCGACCCCGGTCGCGTCGCAGACCAGCCGCCGCGCCCCCCAGTGGCGCACCGTTTCCGCGATACGCTCCACCTGCGACGCCCACCCGAGCCCCTGGACCCGCGTTTGTTGCACCAATCGGACGCCGTCCGCCGACGCCTCGCCGACGCTGATCACTGTCCAGTCGGCGCGGCGACCGAAGTCCACCCCGATCACATACGTACACCCCCAGAGCGGCGACGACCCGTAATCGTCGTCGCACGTCGCCGCGTCAATGTCGGCGTCGAGAAACACCTGACCCGCCGCGTCCACGAACTCGGCTAAAAACTCGGATTGGAACTGACGGTCGGTCATCTCCTCGCGCATTTCGGCGAGAAATTCCGGGTCCACGAGCGGGTTCTGCGACGACGGCAACCGCACCGAACGCGCCTTGCCTTCCTGCCGCTCGCCCTTCAAAAACGATTCGTAGAACACGCCGCGCTTGCCGTTGGGGGAGGAGATCATCGTCAGTTCGCCGCCCCCCGGAACCGTCGCCAGCATCGGGCGGATCGCCTCGTTGATCGCCTGGTCCGGCACGAACGCCGCCTCGTCCACGCGCACCTTGAAACGCTTCATTTTGCGCGTCGTGCCTTTGCCGCGCAGGTTGCGACCGTTCCGCCCCGCCGACCGCGCCGAAAGCACGACCTGCCTATCCGATTTGCGCCGGATATGGCAGTACGGCGACCGCTTGACCTCGAAGTCCGCGACCCGCGGAAACTCGGCGAGCAGCGATTCGTCGGCGCGGATCTCGTCCAACTTCTCCACAACGGCGTCGAACAGACCGTCCGCCTGGTCCCGCGTCGGACCGACCAGCAGTTGCGCCAGGTCGGGTTCCAGAAGCAGGTCCAGCGCGACATCCACCGACACGCCTTCCGTCTTGCCCCAGCGACGACCGCACGCCGCAACCGACAGTTTCGGACGCGTGCCGTCCGGCAAGCGGAGCGTCAAAAACTCGCGCTGTCCGGGGTGTGGCTCCCAGTTCCAGAGCCGTTTCGCCAGCAC
>JACMIS010000355.1 GCA_014381035.1 Armatimonadota bacterium | reverse complement strand
TGTCGAGTCTCCCGCGCCGGTTTCCCCTCCGGCTCCCCCAGAATTGGGGGTTGGGGGGCTTCCGGCACTATCCGAGCTATATACTTTCTCCAGGTAATCCGCGATCATCGAGTCATACGCGGCGGTGTGGGCGAACGCTTTCGCGGCGAGCCGTTGCCGCGTGGCGAGCGTGATACCGCCCTGTGTCTCGATCTCGCTTAGCACCACGTCGTAGTCCGCCGGATCGGTGACAATCGCGACGCCGTTGTGATTTTTCGCCGACGAGCGCACCATCGCCGGACCGCCGATGTCGATATTTTCGATGGCGTCCTCAAGCGTCACGTCCGGTTCCGCTATCGTCGCCGCGAACGGGTACAGGTTGACGCAAACGAGATCAATCGGCTCGATATTGTGCGCCGCGATGGTCTGGAGATGTTCCGGCTTGTCGCGGTCGGCTAAGATACCCCCGTGGACGTTCGGGTGCAGGGTCTTGACACGCCCTTCCAGCATTTCGGGGAAACCGGTCAGGTCGCTGATGCCGACCACGGCGACACCGGCGTCGGCTAAGGCTTTCGCGGTGCCGCCGGTGGAAACGATCTGCGCACCGAGCGCGGCAAGCTTCTGGGCGAAGGGGACAACGCCGGTTTTATCGGACACGCTGACAAGAGCGCGACGAACAGGGGTGAGTTTCATAACGCGGTTAGTATAGGCGGCGAAGCGGCGAACGTCAAACGGTTTCGGGTGTGTTCAATTCTTCGGTGGGAATGTTTCCGCTCCGTCTGGTCAAATACGACCGCACCGCCGGGTCCTCGGAAAGACCAATCGCCTTGCGGTACGCGGCGCGGGCTTCCTCGAATCGCCCCAGAGCCACGAGCAGATAGGCTCTGCCGACCCAGTACGGTTGGTAGCCCGGCGTGACTTCCGAAGGTAGGGTATCGAGTATCGCCAGACCCGCCGCCGCGCCGTGGGCTTCTGCGGTAGCGATGGCATAGGCGGTATACGCGCCGACGGTCGGTGCGAAACGGACCAATCCCTCATACAGAATCACAATCGCTTTGTTATTCTCCCGCCCGGAAACCGCTTGCTGGATATGCGCGGACTGGATCGCCGCTTCCAACTGAAATCGCCCCATTTTTTGTGTCCGCGCCGCGTTGCGCAACCACTGTTCCGCTTCAAGGATCTGTTTATGGTCCCACTGCGCGATATTTTGCTCTCTCAAAGGAACGAAACCGCCGTTTCCGTCGCGGCGCGAATCGCTCCTTGCCTCGCAAAAAAGAAGCAGTGCGAGTAGCCCCATCGCTTCCGGTTCGTCGGGGAGGAGTCGGACGACGAGCCGGGTCAAGGAAATCGCCTCGGTCGCGAAGCCGCGTTGCCCGCCCGCGCCGGTCACGTCTTCCCAACCGGTCCCGTAGGCGGCGTAGATCGCCTCCAAAACCGCGGAAAGACGTTCCGGTAGCTCGCTGGAGTCGGGCACCTCGAAGCGGATTCCGGCGTCGCGGATCTTCGCTTTCGCCCGCACCAATCGCTGTCCCATCGTGGCGGGCGCGACCAGAAACGCGGACGCGATCCGTGCGGCGTCAATCCCGAGCACCGTTTGCAAGAGAAGCGGTGTCTGTATCCGGGGATCAATCGCCGGATGCGCACACAAAAAGAGAAGTTTCAACCGTTCGTCGGGGAACGATGGCTCCAGAGTCGCTTCCCAGATCGTTTCCCAGCGCACCCGGCTCTGCGCGTCGAGTACGCCGGAGCGGAACGTGGTCTGGATCGCTATCCCGCGTTTCGCCCGGCGCACGCCGTCGAGAATGCGGTTCCGGGCGACGGTGAGTAGCCACGCTTCGGGTTTCTCGGGAACGCCGGTGCGTTGCCAGGTTTCCAGTGCGGCGACGAATGCTTCGCTGAGCGCGTCTTCGGCACCCGCCAGATCTCCATTCCGCCCGGCAAGATACGCGACAAGACGCCCATAAGACTCGCGCAATGCCGCCTCAACCGCTCTTTCTTGTGTCGTTGCCATGGTTTGTTTCTTTTTTATCCTACGCGGACGGCGCCAACGCATCGTTGGATCGTTGGACCTGCGGTGCTGTTTTCAGTTTTGCGAGCCGGGTTAGCCCTTGCTGTTTTCCCGCGAATCCGACTCCTTCCGGTTTTCA
>JACMIS010000354.1 GCA_014381035.1 Armatimonadota bacterium | reverse complement strand
TGTGTCCCGCCGTTCGGGGGTTAGCACCCACCGGTAAAAGCCATTCGGCTAAGGACGCTCCGCGTCCGGGACGGGTGCAAGGCGTTTGGCGATCCCGCAAGACGTTACGCCCCGGTGATCTCCCGGGTACCCTCTGGGTGGCGGAGCGTCCTTAGCCGAAAGGCTTCTACCGGTGGGTGAAACCCCCGAGACACACGGCGCGATTACGACTTCACAGGGCGACGGTGGCGAACCACGACGCCCAGGGCGGAGAAGCCCGCCGCGAACAACACCAGGGTTCCCGTTTCCGGCACGGCGACGGCGACCTGTTGCGGCGTGCGCGGTGCCACCGCGTCGCCCGGGTTCCAACGGAAGCCGATCCACGATGCCGACGATAGTTCGCTCGTCCCCGAGAAAGGATTGATCGAAAATTCCGGCGTATCACTCAGATTGATGTCTGATACCCCGAATTGGGAGTTTGTCCAGTCGGTGCCGTTGAACCCCAGCCAGAGATTCCAGAAGCCTTCCATGGAAATATTGGAGTCAATCGCACGTCCGTTGTAACCGAACCGCGTAAAGAATTTGCCAAACGAGAACTGTGTAAACTCCTGCTGGAACCCGTTCGCGCCGGTCAGCGATTCGGCAAGCGCGATGGGGAACTCCTCCGCCTTTTTCGCCCCCTCGTAGTACCAGCCGAACGCGTAGGTTTCGGGACCTGGATCGGGGTCGTTGAAATCCAGCACGAAATAGGCGGTTTTCGAGGTCTGGGTCTGCGTTCCGATGAACGCCGAGATAAGCGGTTCGGCGTGCGCCACCGAACACAGGGAAAGCGTCGCGGCGAAAAGCGCGACGTGTTTTGCGACAAAGCGCATACGGGTTGTCCTTCTCTCTCACCGGAAATACAGAGTCGCCGGACAGACGGGTAGCGATTCCCGAAGCGACACCGACAAACGCGAAGAAGAAAGAAGAACGGAAGCGCACCCATTTCGAGAAACGTTCCGGTCGCCGTCACCTGTTTCGCGCAGGTCTTCCCCGCCGTCGCGGTGAGAGACGCGAAGCGGAGTAACGATGCTCGAAGATTGGTGATCCGACTTGCCGGTTAAAAACAGGCTCCACGGTTGCGCGACAGTGCCGGAATGGAAGAAACATACACTTCTTCGTCACCGACTTCCCCACAATCGTTTCCCGCCACCAAAAGCAGCGTCAACGATTCTGACCAACGAGACGCCCCGATACTACCACCTGAAAGATACCCCTGTCAACCAGACACTCTATGAAGGCGTCGGTTTATCCCTTACGACCCGCCCGCAACACCTGCGTCTTCGGTTCCTCGGACGCATTCCACGAATCCGTGCTCTTTGGCGTGACTTCGTCGGTTTCTTCCGTTTGTGCGACGACCGGTTCCGCCTTGCGCTCCTTGACGGATTCTTTTTCCGTACGCTTCGCCGTGCGACGCGCCCGGTCGCGCTCCCGCCGCTCGACCTTTTTTTTGTATTCTTCCAGCCCCGCCTCAAACGCCGCCCCGCTCGCCGGGTACACCGTCGCGACATGGGACGCCATTCCGATGCCCCAGCCCATGACCGGATAGATGAACCAGGGATGCCCGCCGCCGGACACGAACCAGATCACGAAAAGCATCGCACAGACCGAGATATACGGCACCAGATGCGGCAGGATCGTCCCCCGCCGCTCGGCGATAAACGCCGCCCGTAATGCGGCTTCGCTCGCGCCCATCTCGCGCTCCGCCAGCACTTCGCGGAGCGTTTCCGGGGCGATGTCGAGTTCCGCCGCCATCGCCTCCAGACGGTCCCGCGACACCGACGTAGAGCCGCCGACCGACCGCGCCTGTCGCCGCGCCGCTTCCATCAAAACCGCTTCCGCCTCGTTTGTATCGAATCGCTCTTGTGCCATTACTCGTCCCCGCATCATTATACCGGAGCGGGAAGGGGATAGGGGATAGTG
>JACMIS010000353.1 GCA_014381035.1 Armatimonadota bacterium | reverse complement strand
AGAGAGGGACATCGCCTCGTGAGAATCCATCAGATTACCGTATTGCGCAGTGAACGGCGGATAAAGATGACCGTCGAAATGCCGGACCCGGATCGCTATTTAACGTCACAGGTGCCTCATCTGCCACGTGCGCTGTTCCGCGTCCTCCCATCTATGGCGACACACACCTGTCATAATGACGACGGAGTGCCATTTCGCAAGGAATGTCAGCGCACCGAGATCCCACATCTGTTCGAGCATTTGGTACTCGAATTGCAATCGCAGGCACAAGCGGTGGAGGTCTTGCGCGGTGATACCGAGTGGAACTGGCGTGAGACTCCCCGTGGCTTTTTCACCGTGACCGT
Organism: Armatimonadota bacterium; assembly: GCA_014381035.1. Next base: position 15,459 of record JACMIS010000353.1, on the reverse strand, counting down.
GGATTATGACAACGAGCTTCTGGTCATCGGGGCTATCAAGCTTGCGGAACAGATGATCGCCGCGATGGATTATAATCGGATAGACTCGCTCGATATGCCCGCCGAGATCGCGCGGTTGCGTGACCTCGCTCGGATCGGTCGCGAGATGGAACCGATGACCTTCGGCTTTTCTGCGGGTAGCCGCGCAAACGAGAGCGGGGCGGAACCGATCCCCACGGAAACCGTGCGGACTGTGTCCCGTTCGCGCCGCCGTGTTCCCCGCCGTTCCTGGAACAGTGTGACTTTCCAACCGATTGTCGAGGAAGAGAACGAGCCTCTCACATTGGTTCCTTCGGGCGTATGATCCGCTGTGAAAAATGAATGATTCTGTCCTTGACACACGGGGCGGGGCAGGTTACAACACACCGTGATTATACCCGTGTCGAAACTGCCGGTGTCCGAATCCCGGTTTGCCCTGCGCCGCGCCGACTACGATGCCGGAAATACAGTCGTGTTCCGGTTTTCCATCGAAAACCGTGATCCCGAGGGGGCGATCCTACATATCCGTTTTCCGGTGGATAGTCCTGCGCTTTCCGTCATCCCCGACGAAGCCGCGCTCGCGCCCGGTGAAAAACAGACCGCTGTTTTGACCGTGAACGGTCAACGGGCGAAAGAATCCGCAAAAGATGCCGTGGTGTCGTTCTCTGTCCCGGTGTTATGTTCCTATCTGCGTTCCACCACCCCTCCTGTTAAATCCGAAGGTGTGTTGTTGGTGCGATTACCAGTAGCAACATGCCCTAACTGCGCGAAAATCGTCGCCGACGATGACGCACACACGGGCGTACCGCCTGTCTGTCCGTTCTGTTTCGAGCGGCTCCGCGCCTGCCCCGTTTGCGGGATGCCGAACTCCTGGCTTGCCCGCGTCTGTATCGCCGACCCGTCACACGTCGTCCGTGCCCAACGTGACTTCGGCATCGCCCCCGGCGGCGATCCGTCGCACCGGGGGGTGCGCCCGGAAACCCGTGCGGGGACCGCCCTTTCCCGTCGCTGGTCTTTCCCGACGGTCGCGCCGGCACGCCGCGAATCGGTCCTGACTTTCACCGCCCCGGTCACCGCGTACGGACTGGTCGTCGTCGCGGTCAGCGATCATGACGGCGAGGCGTCGCTGATGGCATGGGATACGCTGACGGGCGCGACGCTCTGGGAATCGTTCCCGCTGGAAGATCCTGTCTATCCCGAGCGCGGCTCTCCGTCCCTCGCAGGCGGCAAACTTTTCGTAGCGACCGTGGAAGGCGTGTGTGTTTGTCTGGACGCGCTACGCGGAACCCGCGTCTGGGAAACACGTCTGCCCGAAAATACCCAGGTGTTCGGAGCAGCGTTGCCGATCACGCTCGCAGGGAGTACTGAGGGCGATGCCACCGCTGCCCCCAACCTAATTCTGGTTCCGGCAACGCTGGGTGCGGGGCGTGACACCGGGGCGATATTTGTTCTGGATGCCGTTACGGGGGGGATACTGCGCCAAATACCGCTCACCGGGAAAACAGACACCTCGCCCGCATATGCCAATGGGTTGGGATACGCCCATGACGACAACGGTATCCTTTCCACGTTTGACCCGACGACCGGGGCGATACGCTGGCAGGCGACGTGTAGTGGTGGATTCGATTCCGCGCCGGTGGTTTGTGATAACGGTGTTTTCAGTGCCTGTGGGAGCGGCGAACTGTTCCGGCACGACGCGCAAACCGGCGAACTGACCTGGCGTCTCGCCGTCACAAACGCACCGCTTTCCGGCACTCCCGCTTGTGATGGTGCGCTGCTCTATGTTCCGGCGGACGACGGTTTGCATGTGGTTTCCGCGACTACTGGACGCGCCGTGCGGCGATTCGGCGCACGGCGTCCGGTGCGTGCCTCCCCGGTCGTAGCGGCAAACGGCACCGTGTTCTGGGGAGCGACCGATGGGGCGATCTATGGAGTGCGCGGTGGTGGCGTTGCAGAATCCCTGTACGAACCGGGTGTGCCGGGTGTGCAAATCGTAGCCCCCCTGGCCCTCGCGGACGGTGCCCTGTTTGCTGCCGCCACCAACGGCGTCCTGTACGTCTTGGAAATCAGTGGTTAGTCAGTGGTCAGTGTCTAGTCCGAACCGTAAACGGCTCACCGCCCATTTGCGAATAGTGGGCGGTGAGCCGTGGCGTTTTCGGGTAATGAATCACCCGCCTAGACGCCTTCGGCGAGAAGTCCTTACGAACGATTTTGTCCGCACGAACACCGTCCGCCGAAGGTACCGGGTACCCGCCGGGTGGGAACCGTTCACGGTCCGACCACTGACCACTCATCAATCACTTATTCTCGTCATCTTCGATAGTGAAGAAGTACCGGACGTTCTGCGAGTTTGTCTTCGTCAGATATTCCAGTTTCTGCGCTTTCGCATGACCGTCACACCACAGGATATTGGTTGTTCCCTGGTGGCGCTCGGCGATGTTGCGACTCACGCGGAACCCGCTTGGACCCTTGGTAATTGGTGGGTTCGCGGCGGGGTTCTGCCATTCCACCTCGAAGTTGTTCGCCAACCCGGTGTTCGCCATCTCCAGCACCCAGATCGTTTGCGCGGGTACAGGTAGCGCGGCGAGGGGTTGTTCGTACGGCGGCGTGAATGTGTCGGACTGGTCCCAATATGTCGCGTTCATCGCGTAAGACCCGTAATTCACCCCGTCACGGAACTTATAGGGCTTGTTTCCGCCGCTTCCTTCATCGTCGCTCGGACAGGTGAAGACTGCCAGACTCTTGCAGTAGGGGGCGAGTCCGTCCATCCACTTGTAATTGTCGGTCGTGTTGGACGGACCGTTGCTGGTGTACCACGCCCGTGGGAACGTCTCGTCGGAGTCTTGCAGGTACTGGAGCATCGCGAGACCGATCTGCTTCTGGTTGGAGAGGCACGACGTTTGCCGTGCTTTCTCTCGCGCCTGAGCGAACACGGGAAACAGGATCGCGGCGAGGATGGCGATAATGGCTATCACGACGAGCAGTTCGATCAAGGTGAAGCCAGTTTGTTTGCGGACAACGCAATGCGTTTGGTCGTCGTTGCCGTGCGTGCCTTCGCTGTGTGTACAATGTCTGGCTACGAAATAAACGAGAAACTGGGATTCTGATTGTGTGTCCATCTTTTTCTTCCTTGAAAACAAACCGGGTCCGGGGATTCCCGGACGCAACAGCCGCCCCGTTCGTGGGAGGCGTGTGATGAGCGGCTTAGTCTACCGCCCGTCGTTTGCTTCCAGGAAAGTTATACGACCCTAATGTTAACAATCCGTTAACATTTTGTACCACGACCATTTATCTACAAAAAGTCTGAAAATTATCGCCCTGCTTCGATCTGTAAATTCCGATTACGGAATCGTCACCCACGCGCCTTTGAAACTCCGGCCGCTGTCCAGCTTATCTTTGCAACCGTCTACACTCCCGTCGTCGGAAAGAATCAGGATCTGTTTGCCATTTCCCGGCTGGATGTAAACGGCTTCCGGGGTGCTTAACCCGGACAGGTCAACCGACGGTTTCACCCCGACCGGTACGTGCTTGCCGTCCCAGAGGAGCAGGCGGGACGCCGCCTTTGCGGTTTCCCCCGGCAGGTAGGAACCCGCGAGGATCACATACCGCTTTCGCTCACCCCACCAGGCGATGTCGCGAATCCCGAGCTCCGCCCCGGCTTTTGCGCCGCCGCCGGAAAGATCGAGTTTAATAGCGGCCCCGAACTTCGCCGCTTCCCTGCCGTCTACCACTGCTTCCGGATTGAGAAGGGGAACGATCAGGGCGTTCCCATCAACCACGGGATTGCGGAACGCGATCAGAATCCTGCCGTCCGTCGTCGCGGTCATCCCTTCGATGTTCCACCCACCCGATTCTTCCGGCTTGCGGGTCGCCGCACTCTGGAGAAAGGGACTCAGTGCTCTGTCCGCGATTAGATCCTGTTTCAACCGGTGGTACGGTTTGCCGGAAATCTGTAGCGACTGCTTATCTGTCGTCGCGAAAAACTGGTACCGCGCCGTTCGCTCCTCGCCCTCTTTGGAAAGGGAGTGCGAAGCGATCCAGAAGATGCGCCCGTCCAGCACTGTCGCGGCTTCCAGGTCGGCTTCTTTCATTCTCCGCTTCCCCTTTTTAGGCATCCCGAGCACGTCGTTGAGCGCGAGCACCGTGACAGCCGCGCCGCCCTTGCGTGGATCATAGACCGCGAGCGTGTTCTCCTCCGTCGCCTCGTCCGTTTCGTCGCTCGCCGTGACCAGAAAACCGCCTGCCGCTATCGTTGCCGCCGCCGACCCGTCGCACCGCCCGGTGAACGTCACCAGCGATGCCGCTGGCTCGCCGGGGAAGGACGCGTTCGATGCGACGGAACTGGTTCCGTCCGTACTGCAGGAAAGGGATGTCGCGACGAAAAAGGCGGCGATAAAAAAGGCGAAACGGCGGCTTAGCATAAGACACCGTTTCGCCTTTAGCCCACTATTCTCCTGCCATTGTTCAGCCTTTGGTGGGATATAACATCTGCTGGATCATTTGGTTACAGTCCAGCAAGTGCGCTTTCGTAGCCCTATCGGTGGTTTTAGGCAGTGCCGCCTTGATCGCGACCTGTGTGTCCATCAGGGTCAGGCGGGCGAGGGGGCGCATCTCACTGGTGGAAGTAGTCATGCGTGTCCCCAGAGCCTGCACATATTGCCGTTGCAATCCGCGTCGGTACGCATCAATCGCTACCGTTTGCGGCGCGGCAAGTTCGGACCAGAGTCCTTTTCGCGTGTCGCTCATCAACTCGGTGAGCGTATAGATCGGTTGCTTGCCCTTGTACATCAACTCCTGATCCACCATGCGTTTCGCACGCGACTCGGAGAGCAGTCCGATCAGTAAGCCCAATTGACTTTGCAGCACGCGGTCCGTCGCGCCGCTGGATTCGATGCGTGCCAGAATATCGGGACGCAGGATGTTCTTCGGCGTGTTAAATGCATTCGCCATCAGGAACGCAACGGCTTGCTTTTGCTTCCCCGCCGGAATCGGTGTGAACACCTCGGAACCGCCCTGTTGGTAATGATAGTCGGTTTGCGTGAAACCGCCCACCAGTGCCGCTACGTTCGATAGTTCCCGTGCCCGTTGCCCGACCAGATTGTCGAACATCTCACCGAGATACGTATAATCCTCGCCCGGCTTTGTCGTTGCGGAAACGATGTACTCCAGCACCCGGTCAATGTTTTTCAAACCGAGAGGAGTGGCTTCCAGCGCGTCGGAACCGAGGTCTTCCGAGCGTTGTCCGGGGTCGCCTTGCGATGCGAAACTCTCCTCGCCGTGACCGAAGCGCAACATTGGATCGCTCACCTGTCGCTGCGCGATGGCATCGAGTGACGCCTTTTCCGATTCGGGGTCGTCGCCGGGAAGCGGCTTGTATCCCCATTCGGTGGCGAAAATGTCGTACGGTCCGATCTTGGGGATCAGGTTCGTCACGCCGTCTGTCGGTTGCGCGACATAGTTGAACCGCCCGTAGTCCATCACCGACGCTTCCGTGCCCCATTTTTTCGTCCACTCCGGGTCGCGGAGCAGTTTTACGGGTACCGAGGAAGACGCCTTCTTGTTATGCGGGAAGCCGAGGCAGTGCCCGATCTCATGGGTCACTACGTATTGCAATAAGGGACCCATCGTTTCTGTGGAAAGGGGCAGCTTCTGTGCCTTGGGATCGTTCGGGGAGGCTTGAGTGAAGTACCACAACTCCTGTAGTTTCAAAATGTTGTGGAAGAACTTCGGCGACGCCGACAGGATTTCGCCCGAGCGCGGGTCAACCAGGCTCGGTCCGTAGGCATTCAGAATGTCCGACGGGAGCCAGCGGACGACCGAATAGCGGGCATCATCCACATCGAAATCTGGTTCCTGTTCTTTTGTCGGCGGTTCCTTGCAAACGATAGCGTTCTTGAATCCTGCCGCCTCGAACGCTTCGTTCCACGCTTCGACACCTGCTTTCACATACGGGTGCCATTTCTTCGGCACTTCCGGCGCGATATACCAGGTGATCGGCTTTACGGGCTCGCTCAATGCGGCGGCGGGGTCCTTCTTTTCCAATCGGAAGCGATTGATGTAGATAACATCTTCCACGCGGTTCTTATCGCCGCCGAACTCGCTGAAGTAGGTAGAAAAGAAACCGACCCGGCTATCTTCGAGGCGGGGTTTCATCGGCTTTTCGGGGAGCGCGACAAGGCTGTGGTGAAGCACCGCCGAGACCGAGTTGGAGTTTGCGTCCGCGTAGGTCGCCAGTACGTTCATTTCGACGTTGGTCGGGAACGATTTTACCGTCTCGATGAACGTTCGTGCCGAGTCGAGGCGCACGACGCCGAGGGCACGCTTCGGCGAAAACTCGTTTACGTCGGTCGTCAGGATCGGGCTGGCGTCGATCACGGCGGCATCATCGGGACCGTTCGCCGCGACATTGAATACCATTAAAACCGGTTGCAGATTCAGAAGATCGAGCGATTGCCGGGTCCCATCATCCGTCTTGGAGCGCATGGTGTAGTCGGTCGAGCGGAGCAATACTTTATCGCCGCGCCGCTCCCAGGTCACGACCCGGTCCTGCACTTCGAGACCGAACGGCATACGTCCTGTTTGTATCCGGCTGAATGTCGTCACCCAGAGGATCGGCTTATCGTAAACCGCTTTGGGAATCTCGAAATACACCTTGTCATCGATCTGGTGCGTTTTGATAATGCCGTCGTCCGTTTTTGCCTCTTTGGTGATTACTTCGGCATACGGTTTCGGCTTATTCGTCGGCGGTTGCGCCGGGCGGGCAGGCGGTGCCGGTGCGCCTCCTTTCGGGGCAGGTGCTGGCGAAGGTGACGGTGACGGGGCGGGTGTTTGTGCATGTACCACGCCAGAGACGAGAGAAACGAGTGAGATGGAAGCGGCGATTGCCGCGATACGGGAAATCTTCACGAACAGATATACTCCTTGAACGTTATAGCGACGATTATTTGTCGCGGATGATGGGTTGGATTTCCGCCCGCATGGCACGTGGCAAGGAGCGGAAAACCAGATCGTAAGAATGCGCGAGCCAGTCGCACAGGTCGTCATCATTGACCGAATCGTCTAGCGTCACCGTGTTCCAGTGTCGCTTGTTTAAATGGTAGCCGGGAATCACGGTGCCGGGATACTGCTCCCGTAACTCTTCCGCGATATCGGGATCGCACTTGACGCTGACGCGTATGGGGTCGTCGTTGTCACCGGCGAGGGCGAACAATTTCCCGCCGACTTTGTAAACGCGGGTCGTTTCATCGAACGGATAACTTGCCGACGCGCCCGGAAACGCGGCTAAGGCGGCAAATAGCTCGTCACGCGTCACGGACCCTAATATGCTCCGCCCGTTGGTTGCGCGACTTTCCCGCTACGAAACGCCTCCAGAAGCGCGACGCCGGCCGAGGTTCCGAGGCGGTGTGCGCCTGCGTTTAACATCGCGAGCGCATCCTCGACGGTGCGAATGCCGCCCGCCGCTTTTATCTGTGCCTCGCCATCTACCGCCGCTTTCATCAGGGCGACATCTGCGAGGGTGGCACCGCCGCTGGCGAACCCGGTGGACGTTTTCACGAAATCGGCTCCGGCTTCTACGCACATCCGGCAGGCGCGTCGCTTTTCGTCATCGGTCAAAAGTGCGCATTCCAGAATGACTTTCACCAGTGCGCCGCCCGGTTCTGCGGCTTCCACGACCGCCTCAATATCCTGAAAAACCAGTAGATCGGAGCCGGATTTGAGTGCGGAAATGTTGATGACCATGTCCACCTCCTTCGCACCGTCCGCAACGACCGTGTGGACTTCGGCGACCTTCGCTCCTGTGGGGGCGATCCCATGCGGGAAACCGATCACCGTGCAAACCGCGACCGGTGAACCGTCCAAGATTTCGGCGGCGTCGGCGACCCAGGCGGGGAGGATACACGCCGACGCGAAACCATGTGTCTTGGCTTCCTCGCAGATACGACGGCAGTCACGGCGGGTGGAATCGGGTTTTAAAAGGGTGTGGTCAATAGTTCGGGCGAACTCGGGAGGAGTCATGCATTCATTATGCCACAAAACTGACGTGGCGACAAATGTCGCCACGCTTTCGCCGCCAGAAAACAGACGCCCCCAAAACGAAGCCGCCACATCCAAGCCATCCTGTCGAGGTTTCAGGAACGACGACCGCCCCTTGCGAAGCGGGATTTGTCGCGATGAGTAGTTCGTAATCGCCGGTATCGCCGCCGACCCCGCTCACGACGAGGGTGTAAATGCCGGTTTCCATGACCGGTACATTCACAAAGAATGTGTCGAGCGAGTACAGGTCGCTTCGCAACCCGCTGTTGAATACATGGCGGTTATACTCGATATCGTCATCCGCAAAAACCACCGCCCCGGAGGGAGCGAGGAGGCTCAAGAACGAGTTGACTGGATTGGAGATATGACCAGGTGTGTCGCTGTGGACCCGTGCGGTCAGGGTTTGACCGGCAAGCAAAGCGAAGGAATAATAGTCGACTTCATCTACTGCCGTGATTGCGCCCGTAATCATCGCCGATGCCGCCTTCACCACGGACAGGTTCGTCAGGGAGAGGTTTTGCGTGGTGTCGAGTGAATCGTGGACATGGGCCTGCTCAGCAAGAACGGGCGGTGCCTCGGCGACGAGTCCCCCGGCATAGGCGAGTTTCACTCGCTCCCAGGGTGAGAATGATCGCAAGGTTTCGCGACCGACTTCGTTTAAGGCGGTCCCACCCGTGGCACTGATCTGGCTGTTTTGCAAACCGTTCGTGTTCGCGTAGTTGTCGGGACCGATTCCCGAATGGGCATAACAATCGCAGTGCTCGATGCCCAGGTTGTGTGCGAGTTCGTGCGCCGCAGTGCCTGCGAGGGCGCGGGAGAGTTGATCGAGTTGTGTGTCGCGTTGATCCATGCCGTCAAACTCGTTAACGATTCCGATAAAGTTCGCGGTATAGATGCGCGATGTGTCGTTTCTATGAAGATTGCGCAGATCAATACGGTCTGCCAACCCGAGCAGACCGGTCGTATTCGTGCTCAATCCCCAGACGAGGCGTTCGTAGTCGCCGGTTACGGGGCGCGTTTCGGTGAACGAAACGTCGAAGCCATCATAGATCGTTTGCAGATCGCTCAGGATGCCGGTGCGAATCTGCGTCTGCTCGCCAACCGTGTATGTGGAAACGGTCGCTGTAGCCGCCAATTCGCTCAAACGAGTGTCGAAATCGGTGTAGTCGAGCCACGCCGTAATTGCGGCATGGACAGGAGCGGGGGAGTAAAACACGGCGCATAGTGCCGTTAAAAACATCGCGGACGGAACCAGAAAGGCACGCCCGAACGGGATAGAACGTTTCAAAGGAAGACTCTTTCATCGGATCGCGTCGTTCGCGGCTCCCGATGAAGTATCGGCAAAACTACCGTGTTCTTTAGACTTCGTTGCTTCGGGTGCCGTTTTTTAAAGACCGCACGAAATCGGCGGTTATGGTAATCAGATCCGGGTTTTCGCGCTCGCGGTGGAGCAGGTCTACGAGCACGCTACCGACGACGGCACCGTCCGCGTACTGACAGATAGCGCGTACCTGTTCCGGCGTACTGACACCGAACCCGACACAGACCGGCGTGTTTCCGCTAAACAGGCGAATCTGCGACAGCAGATGTGGGAGTTCGTCCGGCACATCCGAACGTGCCCCGGTGATCCCCGCCCGCGACATCGTGTAAATAAAACCGGTCGTCATTTTCCCGACGATTGCCATCCGTCCGTGTGTCGAGGTCGGTGCGAGCAGAAAGATCGTTGCCATTCCGGCGGCATCTGCGACACGCTTCCACTCGCCCGCCGCTTCCGGCGTCAGGTCGGTCAGAATGGCACCATCCGCGCCCGCCTCTATTGCGGCGTTCGCGAACGCTTCCGCGCCGTATTGCAGGATCGGATTGTACGCGCCCATCAAAACTAGTGGCGTGGTCGCGTTTCGTGCCCGTACTTCGCGCACGATGTCGAGCACTTTCGGCGGTGTCATCCCGGCTTGCAATGCGCGGAACGACGACGCTTGTATCGTCGGTCCATCGGCTAAGGGGTCGGAAAAAGGGATACCGATCTCGACAATGTCGGCACCGGCATCGGCTATAGCACAAACGACATCGGCGGCGCGGTCGGGCAGGGGGTCTCCGGCGGTGACGAACGCGACGAGGGCTTTCTCGCCGCGCTGTAGCAGGGCGGCGAACGTAGTATCAAAACGGGAAACGGGCATGGCGACGGTATTGTATCACTCGGTGACGTGCCATAGGACGCCCAGAATCCGTTCAATGCGATCCAGATAGTAGGTATCACGGTCCACTTTCACGTCGGTACCCTTAAGCGAGAGAAACTTCCAAATGTCACCGGTTGTCACGACGCCATAAATGATTTCGATTGGTTCGTGCTCCCGTGAATTAAACTGCTGGGCTGCTACCATTGTCGCAACGCACTGCCCATATCCGTTCGTGACGTCTTCTTTTTTGGCTTCCACGATTGCTACGACGGGAGCCTGTATCTCAGATTGATAGGGGGAATGCGTCAGCAGAAAATCGCAGAATCCGGATAAGCCAACAGAAATATCGACAGAAAAAAGGTTGCCAGAAAATAAGTTCACCTTGCCGCCGCGCTGACGTCTTAGTTCCATCAAAACGGGGGCGATCAGTAACTCGGAACGGGCTTTCTCCGTCGAAATAGCTATCGCGAGTGGGGCATTGTATTGGAGAGTTTGCTGTAATAGTTCGCCGGGGGGGAGGGGGGGCACCGTCGAAAACAGATCTGTATCCATATCGAGCGTCAAGCCGAACTTGCTGATGGCAAGTGAAAGTGTGAAGTCCGAATAGGTCATGGGTAGATTCTCCTACCCCAATTATACCGATTTCGGGCGACAGTAATGACCTGTCGCCCGACATATCCCTTACGCGAACGTCCCATTTTTCAGGTCGTCGAGTGCCTCCTTCATCTGCGTGACGTTGGAGAGCACGAGCGAGCGATACTGCAAGACCGGCTCGTTCCACGGCTTCGCGCTCACGAACACGAACCGCGCTTCGCCGATCCCCGCCCGCGCCGTGATTGTGTCGCCGCCTTCGACGAAGATTGCGAGGTTCGGTGCCTTGGTTTCCGTGTGCTCGTCGCCGAACGTCGGTTCGCCTTTGTATACATACGCGAGTGCCGTTTCGCCGTCCGCGGCGGGGATCGTGACGCTCGAACCGGCGGGCAGGTGAACGTCCAGATAGGTCGGATTCGCCGCGCTCTCACGCAGGGGACCGGTCGCCCCGTGGAACGTTCCCGCCACTATCCGAACCGTCGCGCCGGAATCGGTAGTCACGGTCGGCACCTCGCTGTTGTGCGCGGCGCGGTACGACGCCGGAGTCATCTTGCGGTCCGCGGGCAGGTTGATCCACAGCTGTACCGACTCGTGAACCCCCTCCGCGTTCGCGAACGGCTTCTCCTCGTGGAAGATGCCCGCGCCCGCCACCATAAACTGCGTCTCGCCCTCGCTGACGGTTTCCGCATTGCCAAGCGAGTCCTTATGCTGCATCCGCCCCGAGAACACGTAGGTCAGCGTCTCAATCCCCCGGTGCGGATGGCGCGGAAACCCGAGTTCGTTCTCCTCGCCTCCATCGCCGGGTACGGAGGTCGCGTCCGCGACGGTCAAATGATCGAGTAAAAGAAACGGGTCTAAAAGTACGAGTTTATCGGAACCAATCGTCCGGTTGATAACCACGCCTTTCGCCTCATGCGCTTCGGAGGGTGTCATCACAATTCCAACAGGTCGGTTAGCCATAAGTAGATTCCTTCTAAATATCTTTACACGATCGCGCGATTTTAGTTGCGCACGCAATCAAAATTTGTCGTGGACACAAATAGATTACCTCAAGAAACAGGAGACAAATCACAAAATGCCCTGCCGGAAAATTTTCCGGCAGGGCATTTTGTGATTTGTGTCTAGTTCAGGCTCGGCGGGGGCAGTTCCGGCAAGCCGTGCGGGGCGGCAAGTAGTGCCGGTTCCCGGTCGTTGCCGCCCAAGCCCGTTTCACCGTCCTCATCGAGCGATTCGCCCTTGCGGAAGATGATCGTGGACACCGGTTTTTCGCCCTCGACCGTGTTGGGTTCGGTTTCCAGTTCGGCGCGGATAACATCCCCGACACTGAATCTTCCCAACAACACTTCCTCGGCGAGCGGATCTTCGATCAGCCGCTGGACTGCGCGGCGGAGCGGACGCGCCCCGTACTGCGGGTCGAACCCTTCCTCGGCTAACTTTTCCAGCACCGGGTCGGTCACTTCGAGGATCATGCCCTTTTGCACGACCTGTTTGCGAACGCTACCGAGCATCAGCTCCACGATCTGGCGAATATTCGCCGCCGTGAGCGAGTGGAACACGATGGACTCGTCGATGCGGTTGATGAACTCCGGTCGGAATACCCGCTTGAGTTCCTCGCCGATGCGGCTTTTCATCGCCTCGTACTCTTTCGGGTCCTCATCCTTGCCCTTGACCATCTTCCGCAAGCCGATCCCCTGTTCGCGGTTGATGATGTGCGCCCCGATGTTCGAGGTCATGATGATTACTGCATTCCGGAAGTCCACGGTGCGACCTTGCGAGTCGGTCAACCGCCCGTCTTCCATCACTTGCAGGAGCAGGTTGAAGACTTCCGGGTGCGCCTTTTCGATTTCGTCCAGCAGGATGATCGAGTAAGGCTGGCGACGGATCGCTTCGGTCAGTTGCCCACCTTCGTCGTAGCCGACATATCCCGGAGGCGCACCGACAAGGCGCGACACGGCGAACCGCTCCATGTATTCCGACATATCGAGACGGATCAGCGACTCTTCCTTCTCGAAAAGGAACTGCGCCAGAGCGCGGGCGAGTTCGGTTTTTCCGACGCCGGTCGGTCCGAGGAACAGGAACGAACCCATCGGTCTTTTCGGATCTTTCAGACCGGAGCGGGCGCGGCGAACCGCCTTCGACACCGCGATGATCGCTTCGTGCTGGCTGATGACCCGCTTGTGCAACTCGTCTTCCATTTTGAGCAGCTTCTGCGTTTCGGTCTCGACCAGTCGCGACACCGGAATCCCGGTCCACGAATAGACGATCTGCGCGACTTCATCCTCGCCGACGATCATCGGGTTCGCGGCGCGTTCCTCTTCCCACTTGGTTTGCAGTTCGGTGATTCGGTCTTTCAAGTATTGAGACTGTGCTTCCAGGAACCGGGCGCGTTCGTAGTCGCGCTTCTCGGGAACTGCTTTGAGTTCTTTCTCGATACCGATCAACTCCTGTTTCGCTTCACGGAGCGGTTGCGGAGCCATCGCGGCACGCAAACGGACACGGCTCGCGGCTTCGTCGATCAAGTCAATCGCTTTGTCCGGCAGGAACCGGTCCGAGATGTAGCGGTCGGCGAGTTTCGCCGCCGCATCAAGCGCGGAATCGGTGATCTCTACTTTGTGGTGTTCCTCGTAGCGGGCACGCAGTCCGCGCAGAATCTCTACCGCTTCGTCCACGGACGGTTCGTTGACCTTGACCATCTGGAAGCGGCGGGCGAGGGCGGCGTCACGCTCGATGTACTTGCGGTACTCGTCCAGCGTCGTCGCGCCGATACATTGCAGTTCGCCGCGAGACAGGGCGGGCTTCATGATGTTGGACGCGTCAATCGCGCCTTCCGCGGCACCCGCGCCGACGAGGGTATGTAGTTCGTCAATAAACAGGACGACTTCACCCGCCGCCTTGCGAACTTCTTCCATGACGCGCTTCATGCGCTCCTCGAATTCGCCGCGATACTTCGTACCGGCGACCAGCCCCGCCAGGTCCAGCGCGACAATCCGCTTGTCCTTGAGCATTTCCGGCACGTCTTGTTGGATCACGCGCAGCGCGAGACCTTCCGCGATTGCGGTTTTTCCGACGCCGGGTTCCCCGACAAGCACCGGGTTATTTTTGGTGCGGCGAGACAGGATCTGCACGACGCGCTCGATCTCCGCGCCTCGCCCGACGACCGGGTCCAGTTTGTCCTGACGCGCCAGTTCGGTGTAATCGCGCCCGAACTCGTCCAGCGTAGGAGTACGCGACCGCTGCGGACGTGCCCCCGCGCCCTGTCCGGTCGGGTTGCCTTGCTGATTCGGCTCGGAATCCTGGAGCAGGGTCACTTCACGCCGGGTGCGCTCCAGATCAACGCCGAGTTTGTTCAGGACGCGACCGGCGAGCCCTTCCCCTTCGCGGATCAGTCCGAGAAGCAAGTGTTCGGTCCCGATATAGTTATTATTCAGTTGCCGCGCTTCGTCGTAGGCGAGGTCAATCACGCGTTTCGCTCGCGGCGTGAGTTGCATATCCTGCCCCAGACGGCCGTCGCCACGCGCCACCTGCCGCTCGATCTCCGAGCGGATACGCCCGAGCGAAATGCCCAGCCGATCCAGGATGCGCGCCGCGACGCTATCGTTTTCGCGCACCAACCCCAAGAGTAGGTGTTCGGTGCTTACATAGTTTTCGCCGAGCCGTCCGGCTTCTTCCTGTGCGAAGAAGACCACACGTCGCGCTCGTTCGGTAAATCGTTGCCACACGGGAGTTTATACCCCTCCTAAAATCTGTTAGAGCGTCAAAAACCGTTTTGACTTTGCGAACCCCGGTTTGTTGCCTCGAAAGGCGTATCACATAGTATACCGGCAAATTCGCCGTGCTGTCCCCGGTTCAAAGAGTAGTTTCCAAAATCCAACCGTGGCGTTTGCCCGTGTTTGACAGGGGGACCGCTTCACCGTATAATGCAACACGGTGTAAACGGCTCACGGCACGAAAGTTTTTACTCTGCGACTCGTGCAAATAGCCAACCTGCCGTGCTTCCTTCCCCGTGTTCTTTGGGTAGTTACTGCCCGCCCTGTTTTAAAACGATGGAAAGCGAAACAAACCAACCGGCAATGGAATTAGACGCCCGCAAACAGCGAATACTTAAAGTGATCGTCAACGACTATGTGGCGACCGCCGAACCGGTCGGCTCCCATGTGCTCGTCGAGCGATACAGCCTCGGCGTCAAGTCGGCGACGATCCGCTCCGAGATGGCGGAGATGAGCGAGCGCGGCTACTTACGCCAACCGCATACCTCCGCCGGGCGTGTTCCGTCCGACCGTGGCTACCGTTTCTATGTTTCGCGTTTGATGGTCCCCGCCCCGATTGCGTCGGAGGAAACCGCCCGCATCCGCTCTGCCGTCGCGTCCGTGTCGTCCGAATTGGACACGATCATCCGCAAAACCTGCGGCTTGCTCACCGCGATGACCCGTTTGCCTGCTGTCGCGACCGCGCCCGACGCGACCGACACCCGCTTGAAACAGATTTTTGTTTCCCCTGCGTCGGAAAATAAAGTGTTGCTGGTGTTACTATTTTCCACCGGACACACGGAAACGCGCCTCGTGCTCGATCTTGCCCTGTCCGCGAACGACGCCTTGATACTGGCGGGTGCCCTCAACGAGCGATTGTCCGGGAAAGAGGT
>JACMIS010000352.1 GCA_014381035.1 Armatimonadota bacterium | reverse complement strand
CATGGGATTGACAACAGACCGGAGCAAACGTCTCTGGGAGCGGGCACGGTCGGCAGCACTACGGGTTTTGGAGGGAGTCGAGCGCGAGTACAATATCCGTCCGCCTCAGGATACGCCGGTCAATGAACGGATTCAAGCAGCGGTCCGTTACATCGAACACCGGATCGTGACACTCACCAATGTCAAGCCGCCGATAGAATCCGTGCCCTCGCTACGGATGCGGACGCTGTATAACCGCGTTTTTGAGTACGAAGCCTCGCTGACCGACGGGGCGACGATCTACACTAAACAACTGCACCGGCGGCGGCTTCTGGCGGTTCGCGCGGCGATCACGGACATGAACCGGTTACAGAACTTCATGGTCGCGGCGGACGGCATGGTCGGCGGTCCGAACGCGTCTGCGGAGCGCATCGGCGAGACGATCTACCGGCTGGAACGAGAAGTGTTCGGCACATCGCGGACGCATCCCCTGCGCGAAGCCATCGTGGTTTTAGGCGACGCGTGGGACGTTTCGGAGTTCTATACACAGTGGAAGGAAAACCGCCGCGCGGGGATGCGAGCCGCCGTTACCGAGTTAGAAACGCGGCTCAAAACCCTGCTCGCTGGTGTAACTCATCTGTCTACTCCGGCGTCGGCGTAACGACGCGCTTCGCAGCAACATTGCCCGCCGCACAGGCGAATGCGAAAAACGGCTTGTCCGCGTCCACTGTCCGTCCCATCGTTGTCACCCGAATATCACGTTCGGCGAGTAGTTTGATCCCCGGTTCGCTTTCCCCGGCAGAAAGGCAGTGTTGCACGGTTGCTTCACTCAACTCCAATTCGGAACTGATTTTGTCCCATTCTCTCTCGGCAGGGTAGGCAATGAGATGGGTCCGTTGCGTCATTTTGCCCAAGACGGTGAGGCTGTGGTGGGATATGCCCTGATGCCTCTCGCGCACCTCGCCCCCGGAAACGCGAACCGCCGCAATCGTGGTCCCGTCCAGCATCGCGGCGATTTCTAACTGGCTCGCCTGCTCTATGCCACTCCAGCCGTAACGCGTCCCGGTTCCTGCGTTGCCCGGTCCTTGCCCGACAACCACAACATCGGCTCCGGCGACATGCACGGCGGCAATCAGGGCGGACGGCACGGAAACCGCTTCATAATCGCCGCCGAATGCTTGCCCTGCTGTTATTGTCGCGTCCATCAGATCCGACGTTTTCAACTGTGTCACGAGTCGGGAAAAAGCGATAGGAAGCGCGGCGGTATCCGTATAGACGTAAATAATTCGGGCACCCGAACGGCTCGCTTTTATTCCGGCACAGACCGCCGCCACCTGAGAATGGAGTTCACAAACCACAACCGGTGTCCCTCTGAGCGGGGTAAGTGATTGTTCCCAATATGCCGGATATTCCCCCATCATCTCCACCGCCCGAACCGCGTGTTGGTGCGGCGTATAACGTAGTTTGATGATGTGTTCCGTACCATCCGAATCGCCGAAGGTGGCAGACGCGGCTCTCGAAAGGTTAGAGGTTACGAAGTCATACCCGCCCGTTCCGAGCGAGAGACTGGACGCCGTGATATTGAGCAAAACTGAATCGCCAATCGCGACGCTCCCGGTGAGTGCGGGATACGCGAGCACGCGCCGCTCTTCGTTTTCGCCATCCGCCGTCGCCCGCGCCTCCACTATTTGAGAATCGGCACGAACAATGGTGGTGATAGTCGCTTGCGCAGTCTTTAACATCTATCCATTGTAGTTTCTCGCCGTACGAACGATTTCCACGACCCAGGCGGCGTCTTTTACGAGATCAGACAGGTGACAGAACTCGTCGTGGGTGTGGATCGCTTGCATCCCGCAGGCTAAAACCGTGGTCGGGACGCCGAGGCCGTTAAAGATGTTCGCGTCGGAACCGCCCCCCGATTCTTTCAGCGCGAAGGGGAATCCGCACACTTCCGCCGCCTGTTTTGCGATCTGAATCGGCGGGTCCGTCTCTGAAATTCGGTAGGTTCGGTACTCCTCAATCACTTCGACGAACGCCTTCGCGCCCATTGCCGCCGCCTCGCGCTCGAAAGTTTCTACCATATGCGCGGTTTGCACGGCGAGTTTATCGTTGTTACGCGAACGCGCTTCGCCGACGATGAACACCTCCGCGGGAACGATGTTTCGCGCCGTTCCTCCCTGAATCGTTCCGATGTTCGCCGTAGTTTCCCCATCAATGCGCCCCTGCGTCATTTTGGAAATCGCGTGCGCGGCGACTTGGATCGCGCTGATTCCTTCTTCCGGTGCTGCTCCCGCGTGACTCGGCTTGCCCTCGATGCGAATCCGCAGGCTGTTTTGCGACGGTGCGGTAAAGGTCACGCCGCCGATGGGGGGTCCCGAGTCCAGAACGAAACCATAACGTGCCTTGATACGCGACGGGTCCACATGTTTTGCACCGACTAATCCGATCTCCTCGCAAATGGTCAGGATGATCTGAATATCGCCGTGGGCTTCGCCGGATTCGTGCAGGAGTGTCATCGCTTCCAGAATCGGCGCGACACCTGACTTATCGTCCGCGCCTAAAATGGTGTCCGAGGTGGAACGAATAACGCCGTCCTCGATAGAGATTTCCAGACCAGGCGTTGCTTCTACCGTGTCGAGGTGTGAGGAAAAGAATATCGCGGGTGCGTTCGCGCTGGTGCCGGGTTTGAAAGCGAAAAGATTGCCGACATTACCTCCGACTTTTTCGCCCGCATCATCCCATTCTACAGAGAAGCCGAGGTTTCGCAGATAGTCCGCGCAATATTCGCTGGCAAGTTTCTCGTGTTTTGACGGTGTGTTGAAGCGGAGCAGCGTCAGGAATGTGTTCAGAAGACGCGATTCGTTGACAGGTACGGTATTCATGCGCCATTGTAGCACAGGCTATGGGGGTGACGGAACCGTCGCGCTATCTCCTGCCCGAAGCCATTTGTCACCAATTCGAACTGTCCCGCCACCTACAACGATGGATATGTCCCCATCCCCGGTCGTAACCGCCGTTCCCCAACCATCCCCGGTCGCCCAGAAATCGCGCCGCGATCTCCTTTCCGCGAGCGGTTTGAAGCGAAGATTTCCTGTGTTTGCATCGTACATTTGCCCTGTCCACGCCCCGATACACGCCCAGGATGCCATGGCGCGGGCGTAATGATTTCCACATTCCGCCTCGTTAAACGGCGAGCGTTTCGCCCCATCATACCGTGCACGAACTACCGCTATCGCCTCGTCGGTTCGCCCCTCGTAAAGAACTTGAGGAGCGTTCATGCCCGCCGGATCGCGAGCACGCGGTTCCACAACTCGCGGGCGACGTCGGTTTTGGAAAGCAGGGGCAGATTTTCAGGTCCGAGAGATGGACGAAGGAACGTCACGCGATTTGTGTCGGTCTCGAAGCCCGCGCCGGGTTCGGTGACATCGTTCGCGACAATCAGGTCGAGGTTTTTGGATGCGAGTTTCGCCTCGGCGTTGACGAGCAAATCGTTCGTTTCCGCCGCGAATCCGACCAGGGTCTGACCGGGGTGTTTATGCTTTCCGACAACGGCAGCTATATCCAATGTTTCCTTGAGTTCGATTGCCGAAACGCCGTTACGCTTTTTCAGTTTCTGATCCGCGACCTGAACCGGACGGAAATCGGCGACGGCAGCGGCTTGCACGATCACGTCATAATTATTTGATCGTGACAAAACTGCATCCGCCATTTGCTCCGCCGTTTCGACGCGCACGACATCGACATTCGGCGGCGCGGAAAGCGCGACGGGACCGGAAATCAGTGTCACTTTCGCCCCACGCTCGGCGGCGACGGCGGCGACGGCGTAGCCCATTTTGCCGGAGGAGCGATTCGAGAGGAAGCGCACGGGGTCAATCGGTTCGCGGGTCGGTCCCGCCGTCACAAGGACCTGTAGTCCGGCGAGGTCACCCCGGTGCGCAAGCGTTCCCCGTATCGCGGTAACAATCTCCGCCGGTTCGGGCAGACGCCCCGGACCGACCACGCCCTCCGCCAAACGCCCGACACCCGGTTCCAGAAAAGTATAGCCGTAGCCTTCCAGAATCTTCCGGTTGCGCTGGGTGGCAGGATGGTTCCACATGTCCGTGTTCATCGCCGGGCAGATCAGTACCGGTTGTATGGTCCGCGCCAGTAGGACGCACGAGAGCATATCGTCGCCCGCTCCCGCCGCGAGTCGCGATAAGACATCGGCACTGGCGGGCGCTACCACGAAAATATCCGCGAGTTCGGCATACCGAAGATGCGCGATTTCCTGAGGTCCAAACGGTTCGTCGAACGTGTCCGTGGAGACAGGTTGCCCCGCCAATCCCCAGAACGTCGGCGCACCGACAAACTTCAGTGCGGCACGAGTAAGGATTGGATAGACCGTCGCACCATCCTGAACCAGTTTGGAACAAAGATCAGCGGCTTTGTAGGCAGAGATAGACCCCCCGACGCCGAGAACGATGGTTGGGTTGTCGGATTGTCGGGTTGTCGGGTGGTTAGGTGGAGCCGTCATGCGTGGTACTCTCCTTCGCAGAAGGCGAGCGCGTCTGACCGACAACCCGACACTAAAACCCTCCCCACGTCACGCTGGGGCGTTCGCCGTGCCATTCGGGGTGGGTGCGGCAACGCTCGGCGAGGAAGATGGCACGGATGCGATCCGAGGCTTCGGCGACGTTGTCGTTTGTCACCGCATAATCGTAGTTCGGGATCTGTTGCAGTTCGGAGCGGGCATCGAGCAGGCGCGTCGTGATCTCATCCTCGGACTCGGTAGAGCGTGCGCGAAGACGCCGCTCCAGTTCGCCGACGGAGGGGGGCATGAGGAAGATCAAAACCGCATCGCGTATTTTCGTACGCACGGCAAGTCCGCCCTGTACATCGATCTTCAGGATTACGTCAATACCGGCTCGGCACTTCTCGTCCACCCACGCTTTCGGAGTGCCGTACAGGTTGCCGTTGACTTTGGCGTACTCTAAAAATTCGTCACGCTCCACCATGTCACGGAATTCGGTGACCGTGCGAAAGAAATACGGCTTGCCTTCGGACTCGCCGGGGCGGGGGGTGCGAGTCGTCGCGGATACGTTTAAAAGGACATCGGAGATCGTCGGTAAAAAATGATCTAAAACCGTGTCTTTGCCGACACCGGAAGGACCGGAGACGACAAAAAGTCGCCCCGGTCGCTTTGGTTCTTCGGTTGTGTCATTCCCGACCGTCAAACGTTAATCTCCGGTAGTGGGGCGTTCCGAGTCCGCCTCCACCTGCTCCCGTTTCACAATCGCATCTTCTTCCGGGGTTCCGGCAAGCGGTTGTTGTTCTTTGCCACCGAGTCTTCGGGCGAGGGTTTCTTGCGAAAGCGCGGATGCAACGGCAAAGCCGCCATCCAGAAAGACCACGCTTTTGGTCTTGCGCCCTTGTGTCGCGTCAATCAGGGTACCACCCTTGCGGGCTTCCTGCACAACGCGGCGCATGGGGGCAGAGTCGGATCGAACAAGGGCAAGAATCTTGGACGAAGAGACGAAGTTATAAAAACCAACATTTAATACAATTGGCGTCACGGCTGAAAAAACTCCTAAGCGACTGAATCAGACTCGTGTGACCATTCAGCAATGAAACGTACCCTTTATTAAGACGTACTCGCACACTAAGTTACGAAGACGTTTGGAACCACAGGCGGTTCCAAATTAAAAGATTACCATTCCCGTCCTTTATCTCTACTATTCCTACGGCGACGGTGAATACTCCCAATTTCGCGGGACCAAGCGACGTATTCGCCCGCCCGCTTACTAATTCACTTTTTACTTAAGGCGATTATACGCTCGGAATCCGGATTCGTCAAATGGCATGAGTTTTTACTTAGCGTGCCAGTATTCTCCGCGCAATCAGTATGTCTTCCGGACGATCCACATCTGCACCAATCTCAGGGAATGCGGTGACAATCGCACGCGGAGTCGAAGAGTGTAACAAACGCCCGACCGCCGCTTCCAGATGCCGAATCCCCAACAGGGATGGCATCACACGGGAGAACACCAATCGCGCAATAATTCCCGCTCCCAGCATACGTGCTAAACCGGGAATATTCTTCCGGTTGGCGTAAGCATCTCGGATCGCACGTTCGCTGTCGCGCAAAAATACAGGATCAAGCAGTGCGATATTTCCCCCGGTGAATTCTCCCTCGGCAATACGTAGAGTCGTGCGCTTCATATCGGGGAAAGCGATCAGGCATTTTTGCGCGTCAATGATCGGATATGCGAACGGGGTCGGTTGTACCGACTCCGCACGCTCAAGGAAATCGGCGACGGCTGCTTCCGTCAGAAAGGGCGCGTCGGCGGTGACGATCAAAAGGCTTGACTCATCCGCGCGTAAAGCTTTGGTGCCGTTCATCAGCGTTTCGACGAGGGAATTACCTCCATCGACTGCCTCGCATCCTTGCGGGGTAGGGACATCTCCGGCGACAAGGATGCGCCCCGTTCCGCCATCATGCACCCTCATTCCGCCCTTGACGGCACGAACCACCAGGTCGAGCATGGTTTCGCCATCCGGTCCGACGCGGATTAAGGCGCGGTTCGCCGCTCCGTCCGCGAACGGAACAAGTTCCGGTGCGAGCGTCCCTCCTGCCAGTATCAGCGCGGCAATCATGCTTTGCCACCAGGCGCGGTCGCGGTAAGCTCGATAATTTCCCCCCGCAGATTTTTGCCGAGACGATTCGACGTGCGGAGCAAGGCATTGAAAACTCGGGTCTGCCATGCCCCACCAACGCTGCCGGATTCAGCGCGTCCGGTCCCCTGAACATGCCGACCAGGAATCGCACCATTCGCTTTGCCGAAAACGCGGAGCAGACTTTGCGGGGCGAACAGGAACGGGGTATAGCGCACTTCGGTGACGTCAAAACCGCACGTTTCCACGAGACGCACCAACGTGCCCGGCGAAAACGCCCAGAAGTGACGCGGCAGGTCGAGGTGATACCACGACGTCCCGAACAGATCGGCTTCGATGCTCTCGGCGTTCGGCAGAACCAGTAGGAGTTTACCGCCCGGTCGCAGACGTTCCCGGACGCCGTTCAGAGTGTCACGAGGATCGGACACATGCTCCAGAACATGAAGCAGGGAAACAAGATCGTATTTCTCTTGTTGGTCAGGTGGCAACGGGGTTTCGTACACGGGGGCACCGGTGCGTTTTCGTGCGAGTTCGGCGGCGGCGGGGTCGGTTTCTGTTCCCACTACCTGCCAATCCCGTTTTTGCAAAGCAGCCATGAAGCGACCATCTCCGCAGCCTACGTCAAGGGCAGAGCATCCTCCTCCACTGGTTGCCGGCGGATACTCCGTTGCCAACCGTGCCGCATACGCATCCAACCGCTTGCCGACCTCGCTCCCCTCTTCTTCGGCGCGGGCGTAGGTTTCCGGGAGATAGTATTGCGCCATTGTTTCGGCATCGGGGCGCGGGTCCAAACGGCGTGTTTTACAGCGCAGGCATTGGACTGCCCGGTAACGGTGGGTGCCGCCTAAAAGATGATCCACGCCGACACGCCACAGCGTCGCGGATGTTTCGCCACAGACGGTGCAGGCGATGGTGGTATCGGAAAGAGTGGTTTGTTTTGTTTTCACGGCAGGGATTCAGCGACCTCGACCCACGCGAAGCGATTCGTTTCCCGTAGTTTTCGTGCCATCGTGTCCGCATGTCCGGCGGATTCCGCAAGCCCGAAGACGGCGGAACCGGAACCACAAAGCAAGGCGCGTAACGCCCCCGTCTTGCCTACGAAATCGTGTGCGTCGGCGACTCCGGGGAAAGCGGGCAATACGGCTTGCTCGAAATCGTTTCCCAGCGCGGACGCGACGGCGTGGAGATCATTCGGAGACGATTGTAACACGGATAGCAGATTTTGTGTCGCTTTGCCAGGAACGCGGTCGGGTATCGCGTCCAGAAGTTTATAGGCGGCTGGCGTCGGAACGCCGACATGCGGTTTGACAATCACCCCATAGAGGGTGGGAATAGGCACGCCGAGTGGTTCCACGATGTCTCCGCGCCCCCGGATGTGCACCGCCCCTAGAATCAGAAACAGGGGCACGTCCGAGCCGATGGAGGCCGCGATCTCAGCAAGTTCTTCTTCGCTCTCGGTGCGATAGAATCGATCCGGATTTTGT
>JACMIS010000351.1 GCA_014381035.1 Armatimonadota bacterium | reverse complement strand
CCAATCTCGCGGATGAAGTCGGTTAGTTCCTCGCGTAGTCCGATGGATTGCACCGCGTCCGTAGCCAGCACCGTGCCGCCCGACCCCGTGTCGAGCAAAACATCGGGGAGTGTCAGAGTGTTGCCGCGAAATGTCACCGTCAGTTCCACGAAGGCGAGCGAATCGCGAGGGGTTATTGGCGTCATCGGGCAGGACGCACTCCCGCCCAAGGCAGTATCTTTACTTCCATTCGCGGATTGTTCGCGTGGTAAAAGACAATATCCCTGCCTGGAAACTCCCTGCGCAGTTCTTTGTAGCGCGGAAACAACGCCCCGCCGTCCGGCACTGTGTCCAGTACACTCAGTTCCTCGAAAATGTGCATGTCGCCTTCAATGCGCGATTTCAGCGACTCCATCAATACCCAGCGGTCCGGGTATGTCGCGCGGATTTGCTCCCATGTCATCGTGATTGTTTCCTCCATCCCCATTCTACAGCGATTCAGCGTAAGGTGATTCATCCCAATAATACACGGCGTACTGCTTGAGCCACGCCTCCGGCGCGAACCCGTTGAAGTCGCCGCACCGGACGCAATCTTCTATTCGCGTCCTGATACGGTCCGCCGATTCGCCTTTCGTATGCAGATACGCGATGGTGTCCGGCAAACCCATGCCGCACAATAGTTGAACGTCGACAGCACACGCCGTGTCCATGCTGGCATGTTTCGCGTCCCAGATTAGCGCGATGTCTTCGGGCAAGCCGAGCGAAAATAGTTGGGCGCAGCACAATTTAATAAGTTCGGTGTCGCCGTCGCCCTGGTTTGTCGACTCCAGAGCGATTTGTTCACGGAGCAGGGCGCGAACGGTGGGGGCGTCCTTCTCATCCAGCGCGATAGGAAAGCCGTTTTGCGTCTTGAAGTCGTCAACGCGGGCTTGTATGTCAATATCGCGCCGAAATTCGGCGTTGGCTTGGTCGAAGTGCGAATCGGTCGCGGTCGGCACTACGGCGTCTCCCTATCGTACACCCGCTCAACGTCATTCAGAACCATGAACGCAGTCAGTTCGCGCTCTCGCGGCGGCAGGAGAAGATCGCGTTCGTATTCCGGCGCGGCAAGTTCGGCTTGTGCCTCGGCGATGCGGCGGCGTTCGGCGGCAGGCATGGCGAGCATTTCGCGGGCAGTGTAGTTTAAGCGCGGGGGCGGGGCGGCGTGGCTTGCGGTTCCCGCGTAGCCGTGCGCGGACATCGTCTCTGGCATGGTTCGATTCTCCTGTCTGTATTTTACCGGGAAGTGGCAGCGAATGGTGTAACGGTGTACGTTTCCGGCGCGGTACAATGCAAGCCGTGGAAACCGTAGCCTCCGAACCGAATACCGCGCCGACCCCCGCCGTCGTCAAACACCCCAAACTCAGTGCCCGCGACTTAGACGTCGCGCTGTACGGCTCTAACCCCGAACAGCGCATCGTCGCGGTGGAAACCGACACGCGCTCCACGCCGTGCACCGCGACGCTATTTATTCGCCCCAAGGACTCCGAGGAAACGCGACTCGAAACCGTGCCGTTTTATCCGTGGATGGTGCTCAAAGACGAACGCCCCCTGCCCGACGTTCACACGTCGCGTATTTTAGATGGTCCGAACGGCTACAAACATCATTTGTGGTTCGAGAACTGGAAAGCGTTTCAGGAAGGGCGACGGATTCTGCGCGACGAGCGGCGCGACCATCTGGATTACGGCTCGGCGATCAAGAACTTCATGGTCGGCGAGGGGTACACGCAGTTCAAGGGTATGGCATTTCCGGATGTGCGCCGGATGCAGGTCGACATCGAAACGTCGGACCTGTCGCCGGTCGCACCGGGCGCGTGTATCTTCATGATCGTTTGTTCGGATAATCGCGGGCATGAAGACGTGTTGGTCGGCGAGGAGCGCGATATTCTTGTTCGGCTCGGCGAGTTGATCCGCGAGTGGGACCCGGATGTGATCGAGGGGCACAATATTTTAGCGTTCGACCTGCTCTGGATACGGACGCGGGCGAAGGCATTAAAGGTGCCGCTCCACTGGGGACGCGATGGCTCGGAGATCGCCATCGGGAACGAGCGCAACTGTGCGATTGGCGCGAACACCCGTCCGTTCGTGCCGCATTATATCTACGGTCGGCACGTCGTCGATACACTACTCGCCACCCAACGCTTCGACGTGGCGCGGGGCGAGATCGGCTCGTATGGCTTGAAGGAGTGCGCGGTGACGTACCATATCGCCGAACCGGACCGCGTGTATCTGGACCGCTCGCAGATCATGGACCTGTGGAAGTCCGACCCGGATCTGGTGCGCCGGTACGCCCTCGGGGACGTTCGCGAAACCCGCCGCCTCGCCGAGATCGTGTGTCCCACCGAGTTTTATCAGGCGCAGATGGTGCCCGACTCGTACCAGAACGTATGCGTCACCGGCTCGGGCGAGAAGATCAACAGCATCTTCGTGCGGGCGTACCTGGAGCGTAGCCAGGCGGTCGCCCGCCAGCAGGCTCCGGTGCCGTATGCGGGCGGCTACACCGAAATGCGCGTTTCCGGACTGCTCCGCAATATCGTTAAGGCGGACGTGGAATCGCTGTACCCGAGCATCATGCTCACCAACCAGATCACGTCCTCTACCGACACGCTGTACCTGTTTTTGCCCCTGTTAGACGAGTTGAAGAAACGCCGGTTGATGGCGAAAGGGCGTTCCAAAAAGTATAGTGACGAAAAGAATATCAAAGCGTCCTCGTACTGGGACGGTCTGCAAAACTCGTACAAACTGTTGATCAACTCGTTCTACGGGTATCTCGGCGCACCGTTCCATTTCAACGATTACGTCGCTGCCGGAAAGGTGACCGAGATCGGACAGGAGATCGTGAAACAGATCGCCGCCGAACTCGAAACGCAGGGTGCGACGGTGATCGAAATAGATACCGACGGGGTGTACTTCCAGATGCCGGACGGTAGCCAACCGGACACGGACGAAATCTTTATCGAGGGCATCGGCAAAACATTGCCCGAGGGAATCCGGCTCGCATTCGACGGGCGGTACGCGGTGATGTTGTCGCTCAAAGCCAAAAACTACGTCCTGGTCGGCTACGATAACAAGAAGATTTTCAAAGGCTCGTCGCTCCGCTCCCGCGCCGACGAGCGGTTCGGGCGTCGCTTCATGAACGCCGCGATTGACCTGCTCCTTGCGGAAGACAAGGAGGCGTTAGCCGACTGCTACAACGAGATTCTGGACAAGATCGAGAACCGCGAACTCGGTATCGAGGAGATCGCGCGGCGCGAACGGGTCACGGAAAACACGTTCAAGTCGGAGGCACGCAAGCGCAACGCGGAAGCGATGAAGGGCTTGCAGGTCGGCGATTACGCGATCCTGTATCAGCGCGAGGATAAATCACTCGCCCTCGCCGCCGACTACAACGCGGACGAGGACATCGAGTATTACCAGACGAAGTTGTACAAGTTCGCCGAACGGTTGAAAGCCGCCATCGGCGACGATTTCGACCGTCTGTTCCCGAAGCCGCTCACCGGCGCAAAGCGCAAGGCGAAAGAGGACGCCAAGCAGCAAATGACGCTGTTCGATTTGTAGGGACGCGCTGTCCGAGTTTACCGATTGGTTCGTTAGCAAGTCTCACGATTTCCGCGACATTGTCGCGGAAGACGACACGATTTTGAATTGCGCAGATGCTGTCTGCGCAATTCGCGTCCGTGGTCAAACCGCGAAAGAGAAAGTTCCTGATATGTCCTTGCGTGTATCCCTTGCCGCCGTCCGAACTTACGACGCGTTGAAACGCCGCCCCGGCGCGACGCCGCGCCAGTCCGATGCCCGCGATACGGGACTGATCAAGGACGTGGAGCGGCGCATCACGCAGTTCGCGCACGAATATCAGATCAACGGGCAACAAGGCATGGGCGACGCCCTGTACGTCTT
>JACMIS010000350.1 GCA_014381035.1 Armatimonadota bacterium | reverse complement strand
TTGGTATGCGCGTGGAACCACCAGATCGCGTCGCTGAGTCCGTCCCAGCCGAGCGTGTGCGTGATGTGCTTCGCCCACTGCGGCGCGTAGACCGCGACTTCGACCAGCCGTTTCTCCGGTATCTTCGCCTCCTTGACGGCGTCCGCGAACGCTTCGAACGTATCCGTCTCACCGGGGAACGTGGCACGGATCAGATGGCTGAAAACGTTGGAACGGTTCGACTGCCCGTAATAGGAATAGCCACGGGCGAACGTTTCCTTGCCCATCGCGGCGACGGTCTTCAGTAGAACGTCCATTCCGCCGGAATAGCGTAGTGCCAGCGCGGGGCGCGACGCGGCGGTCTCGGTATCCCCCCGGCGCAGTTCGACTTCCAGAATACGGCGTCGGCTATTGTCCACGATCTCGCGCAGCCCCGGAGTCGTATCAAACAGGGGGACCTTACGCCCGGAGACCTGCGCAAGTTCGCTATAGGAAGGCTCGTGGTAATACTGGTTTTCCTTGCGCGGGGCGGGTTTTGGTAACAGGGTTCGGTAAAGGTCGTGCTCATTCGCGGCACCGACGCGGAGCGCGGCAGTGATCTCCTCAATCTGTATGTTGCCGCCGAAGTCGTTTATCCCCGACGCCCGATAGACGAAGTTCAGAAGATGCCATAGCCGGATTATCTGCTCGTCGCTCCAGTCTTTCGCATTCTCCTTAAAATCCTGTCGGGCGAGATTAAAGTAGGATTGAACGCGCCCGCTGTCGCGCCAACTCTGTACGTCTTTCTTTACTTCCATCCCTTTCACGCGGGCGATTACCGTTTCCGCGCCGTCAAGATAAAAGTCGGCGAGTTTTTCGGGGAGGGGGTTCAACCGGACAATCCATCGGATCAGATAAGGAGTCAGTTCTTTGGGCATGGGGATCTTGCCGAAAAAGTTTTCGACATCCGCCCATACTTCCTTTTTGACGCCGCGCCCGCCGACACCGCCATCCGCCGCCGCAAGGGCAATCGTCGTGCGTAGCAATTCCCAACCGTCGGGGTCGCGCATCGAATCAGGACGCGACTCCCACCACTCGATCAGGGTTTTCAGGAACGGCAGCCGTTCGTACTCCTCCTCAATAGTCTTGGTCGGGTCCGGTTGCGGGAAATGCCACGCGTATCGGATGTTTCCGAGAAGTGTTTCCTCGATATCATCGCTATAGTTCTTCACCGGAACCGGGGCTTCTTTGTGCTTTTCGATGAACGCGTTCAACCCGGCGACGATCTGCGTTTCCGAACCGGTCATGTAAACGAAACGGTTCCGCTCGACGGGTTGTGGGGCGACAGACAATCGGGTCGCGTCCAGTAAACCCAACGCGTCATCCAGGGTCGCCTTGACGTGCGTGTCGCTGGTCAGCGGCTCGGTCATCGCCTTTTCCGCCGCCGTGAGCTTGTCCGCCCGCGCCGCGACGAACCCGGTCACAATCGCTTTTGCGCGTACCGGTTCGCGCTTCTTCTCGACCATCTGCGTCAGCAGGTCCAAGCCCGCGACGCGCTGGTTGGCGTCCTTCGCGCCGGTCAGCCGTTCGCCGGACTGGAGCGCCTTTTCGTCGTCGCGCTTCAATAACAGGGACAGCGACGCTTTGCGCAGGTCGGCGGCTTTTCGCGTCAGCAACCCTTCGATACGCTCCGCCTCATCGTCGGCGAGGGTGAACTTTTCGACGGCTTTGAGTGCCGAATCGCGCACATAGGACTGCGTATCGGCGAACAGATCGAAAAGCAGTTCGCGCATTTCCGGTGTTTTGTCTTTGCGGTTCGCAATGGTCGTCGCGATAGACGAGCGTCCGTAACTACTCATCACGGACACGAACGGAAACAACCGCTCGACGGGACGTTTCCCCAGAAGATTCGGCATCCGGTCGGCTAAGTTCTCGGCGTGCGCGGTCTGCTTATCCCAATCCCAGATGACCGGCTCTAACTCTTTGGCGCGGGCGGGAAAGCGCGGAATATTTCGCTCTAACCGCTCGAACCGGTCGTCGGACACTGCAACTGTTTCTTCCTCCTGCTTCTCATCACCGGGGTCGCCGGTTATCGCCGCGACAATGCCGCTGACCGCCTCCTTCAAGCTGGAAAGAAAGCCGAAAGCGGGCGTGTTTGGCTCCGCCACTTGCTCTAACATATTCGTGACGGCGATGTCCTGCCCGACAAGCAGGGCGATTTGGTCCGCCGCTATCGCGCCAATCGCACCGCCTTCGTACCAGTTGCAAGCCCCGAACGCCTTTTGCGCCATCCGCAAGTCGGGGTCCTCAAACGCCGCCAGGATCGCGGGTTGGGCTTCTTTCAGGCGTAGCTCGGTGAGCAAGTGGAGCGCGGCGTAGCGGCGCTGCAAGAGCGGATCGGACAGGAGCGGGACAGCGGCTTTCAGTGCAGCATGGGCATCGTCGAATGCCATGCTCCACAACGCAAGGTACACGGTCTGCCCGTCGGTGGTTTCACGGAGCACGTCGTCACGCCCGGCGGGATCGGCAAGGAACGTTTCCACGGTCTCGGTCGCCGCATTCGCCGCTTTGACCGACAGCTTCTCATACGCGACCCAGTTCATCCCGAACCACGTGTCGGCGGCACGAACCGTCGCCGAGAAGCGGAACAGATCATTCTCGCGGATCAGTTTCAGCATCCGGCGAAACGCGGTGGGGTGCGCTTCATCAACGACTTCCAAAACGCTCTGGCGCAACCCTTCCTGACGCTGGGCGGCAAGAAGCAGTTTCTCCACCCACTCCCAGCCGTCTTCCCGAGACGCCGACAGCAGACCACGGGTGACGTGTCGTCCCATCGCCCCGATCTCATGCTCGCCCTTGCCGGACTCGATCAGCGTTTGAAACACTGCGTCGTTACCACTATCAATGGCGAACGCGAACAGTTTGCCCATGTTGTCGGCGTTGTACGCGCCCAGATAAGGGATCCATGCCGCGAACCACTCAATCGGCATCTCCTGGTACTGCGTGAAATTGTGGAGGAGCACCGACAGAATCTGACGTCGCTCGTTGCGGGATTCATCGGATGATGCGCCGCGATCCATCCGGAACGGGCGGCGGTTGTATGAACCCTGATACAGGGTCCTGCCATCCGGTTTCCACCACGCTGCAAGTAATGTCCCCAGGCGGGGGAAATATGCCGCGAACAGTTTTTCTAGTTCAGCCACGGTCAGCGTGTCGATTTGTCTGTAGGCTGCCTCGCGTCCCTTGTTCTGTGCTTCGTACTGCTTGTTGTCGTACTTTGTATCGCTGACAAACGGCGTGCCATCCGGTTTCAGACCCAGTAGGGCAAATGCCGATTGGCGGAAGGCACCCGGGAGTTCGGCAATCCGCTCTTTTTGTAAGGCGAGGGGTTTGTCTACGGAATATTCTTTGAGTCGCTCTTCGGCTACTTTGGGGTTTAACATGATTTTGTATCTCCTATCCGCCTGCCAGCGCGACGAGGCGCAGGAACGTGACGCGGGTTTCTGGCGAAACCTTGAACGAATCATTCAGACTCGCCTTCTGTTCGTCGTTGATGAGCACATAGTATAAGCCGTCCTCGAACGCTTGCAGGGCGACTTTCACCGACTCGTCGGCATCCACCGGTTGCCGTTCGTCCTCGCGCCCGCCCGAATCAATCTTGCCCTTCGCGACGCCTTCCGCGATCTGCGCGGGAGAAAGGGTTTGGAGTACGGTTCGCGCTTCCTGCCGCGTCTGGAATGCTGCGACTTCGCTTCGTACCACGGTGTCGAGCAGCTCGCGGACGGTAATCGTCGCACCGCCCTGCCATGCTTCCGGCAATGTCATCTGGAAATTCGGAAAGAGTGCCTTCGCACCACGCCCGAACCGCTTGCCCTCGATAGTCAGGGTGCCGCTATTTTGCGGAGCAGTCGTCGGTTCATTTTCAAAAGTCGTGTTCATAAGATGTTTTCCTCCGGGCGAGATACTGCCTTAGGTTTACCTAAAGCGGAACAAAATCATTCCTGAGAGCCGGGAACAAATTCGGTAAATTACTTTGTATATAAAAGTGATTTGATTTACGAAAGGCGACAGATGAAAAATTGGCGAACCTATTACGAGCGGAACCGGACGGAGCGAAGCCTCCTACCCTGGCATGGCGAAGCGGTCTGGGAGCGTGTCGATCTGCCGGAGCCGATACGCACGGCGTTGTTAGCATCACTGGCACGGTTCGAGGTCGGCGAGTCGGGAGAAGGGAAGCGACTGAAAGCGGGGGCATTGACCACGAACGATCCCGAATACTGCCGCGCCATCGAGATGTTCCTAAACGAGGAGCACGATCACGCCGCATGGCTCGGCAAACTCATTGATGCGCTTGGGGGCGAGCACTTACACGGTCATTGGAGCGACGGCGCGTTCGTCTTTCTGCGACATATGGGCGGCTTGCAAACCGAGTTATTACTGTTGCTTGCCGTGGAGATGATCGCACAAGCCTACTATCCGGCGTTGCGCGACGGCGTGCCGAACGATTTCTGCCGGAAAGTGTTCGCCCGGATTTGCGACGATGAAGACGCTCACGTCGCATTCCACGTCGAGTTCCTGCGCAAGCGTTTTGCGCGCCAGTGGTGGATCGAAAGCGTCACGACACGGGTTCTATGGTACGGGTTATTTCGCGCCGCATGTATCGTGGTGATGCTGGATCACGCTCCGATTTTGCGAGCCGTAGGTGTTTCGTCCGGTGCGTTCTGGCAACGGACCGGCGCGATTTTTCGCCACACCAGCGCGGAAATCTGGAACGTGGCTCCCGCGCCCCGTGTGGTTACGCAGTCGCGGCTTTGATTTAGCGGGGATGGAGCATCCCCGCTATTCAGTACACGCTACCGTTGAGCAGATGCCGATACAGCGCGTTGCGAAGGGTCTTGAACGCGCTATCGGCGGCGGTTTCGGCGGATACCGGCGTAGGCGAACTGGCATACGCCGTCACGTCCTCGTCCTGTACCGAAATGACGGCTTTCCCTTTGGCGTAGACACTCGCCCCTTTTCGGGTCAAATCATAGATCTGCAGGTTCTTATCGAGCAATTCGTTGATCGAAGCCGCGACCTCTTTCGCACGGTCGGCGGACGGGGTGCGATACAGGAGTTTGCCGTCCAACAGAACCTCGCTGTTTCCAACAATCGGCTGTGTCTCCCCTTCCTTGCTTGCCGAGACCGAACGCACCTGGACACGAAGCGTGTTCGTGACCTCGCGACGGTTCACCGGCAAGCCCATGCCGACGATCTGCGCCTCGATCAAACCGGAGCGTTCTTTCTCCGGCGGGTGCGTCCGGAAAATGCCCAACTCTACGTCAGGGCGTTGCTTCTGGTCACGCCCGAGCCGTTCCATAAAAGTCAGTGAGCCGACCGGATTGTAGCCCGACTGTTTGGCGAGGATCACGCCCGCGTGGTCGGCGTCGCGCTCGGCGTCCTGCCCGAACCCGTTCACCTTTTGCAGGGCGATGAGTTGAAAGCCGGTCATCAGGTTCATGGTGTCGGCGGTCGGCACGCGGGCGACCAGAGCGGCAAGCAGTCCGATTGCCATCTGTGTATTCAAACGGCTTTGCTCGCGCTGCAGTTTGGCGACGTGGTGGTGCGCCGCGTGTGCGATCTCGTGCCCAATGATGCCGGCTAATTCATCGTCGGATTGCGCATAGCGCAGGATCCCTTTGTTGATGTAGATGAACCCGCCCGGTAGCGAGAACGCGTTCACGTCATCGTCATCCACGACGAAAAAGCGGTACTCGTAAGGGACATGCTTCGACGAACCGTAGCTCGCCGGGATCGGTTCGGCGTTCGCGACGGCGGCGACCTTCTTCCCGATGGTTTCCACACGGGTAAGAATCGCCGGATCCTTGACCAGTTTCAAGCCGGAGCGGAGCAGGTCTTCATGCGTTTCGCGCCCCAACTTCACTTCCGGGTCCTCGGCAGGCGGCTTGGGAGCCTTTTCCTTTTTCGCGGCGGGCTTGTCGTCGGCGAAGGCGAACGGAGTAGCGGCGACGCCCCCCAGCCACGCGACACCGAACGTCGCGAGTGCGACACGCCCCCAACGGGCTACGATAGATGATTGAAAGTTGTTCATAGGAATAGAAAACACTTGTGTCTACATACGCACGGCGACACGGGGGTGTTCCATGCCCGTAGTTATACCTTTTTCACCGGCATACGGCTACGGCGCGGGCGGCTTTCGAAAAAGTGATCGCTCTTGTCCCACGCGGACGTTTGCCAGTTATCCGGCAGGGTATCGTTCGGGAGCCAGTCGGGAAGCGGCTGTTCGAGCTGTCTCGATAAAAACAACACATAGGGTTCGTACAGAGCACGCAGTTCATTCAACCGCTCCACCGCCTCGTCGTTCTCGTTGAACGCGGTTCCCGCGTCGGCGATCCGTTTATGCAATTCCGCGAGACGTTCGGGCGGCAGACGATCGACATCGGGCGGTTCCGGCTTCTTTCCGAACACGAGTGTCAGGTCAATCGCGGCGTGCCGCGCCATGGCGAAGGTCAATCTCGCCTGCCAGACCGGACCTTGCGGCAATGAGGAAATGATAAACGCGCAGGTATCGAGCACCGTTGTCAACGCGGAGAGCCACGACTGGCGGTCGTGCTGGGAACGATAGAACATCAGGATCGGGAACGACAGATGCGATTCGAGCAGTTCCGCGCTCCACTTTTCCCAATCCCGCAAGAACTCGGGCAAATCCGTAACATCGCCACACGCCATGCAACCGGCATATCGCTGTAGCAGAGCCCCGGAGGAGGGCGGTGACGAAGCACGCGCATCGAGCAAGGCGATCAACACTTCGCGACGGGAAAACGCACTGTATAGCACCGGAAGATAGCCGATAACAATGGCGAGGAACCCGAACCCTACCCCGGCTTCCATATCCGCAAAAAATCGCCCTGCTCCCGTTTTCGGAGACACATCGCCGAAGCCGAGCGTGATAAATGTCGTCGCGGAAAGATACAGGTAGGTGCCAAAGCCCGGATCGGGTTCGGGCGCGTGAATCGGTAGTCCCAAACTCCACATGATGCCGGCAAACGCGAAAATCATCCCGCACGCCCAGAACGATAGCAACAGCAGGAGCGATAACGGACCGAACACCGAAAGAAAGTTGTCGCGAGACGACAAAGGCATGCGCCGCGCCAGAATACGCCAGAGTCCCCACAACGTTTGGTAGAAGATGCTGGTTCCGCGCAGGGGTCGTTCGATGCGACGGGGCAGGACGAGCGTCTCAAACCCTTCCCACAGAATGTAGCCGAGCAGGGCGACACAAAACAGTAAAACGGCGGTAGTCACAATCCTATGATGCTTGCCAGCCAGGAAGGTTCCCGCCAAGATAGATTTTCGGACGCTAAGGGTTTCACTGGACCCCCTTAGCGTCCGAAAATCCACCATCCACACTCTACAAATCAGTGATTAATTGTTAATTCGCTTGATATGCGGCGGGGGCCAGAAGACAACGTCGGCGCGTCCGATCACGCGATTCGCGGGGAAGGTGCCCCAGACGTGGCTGTCACGCGAATCGTTACGGTTATCGCCGAGCACAAACAGGTGCCCGGAAGGAACGACCATCGGACTCATGTGATACTGCGGGTCTTCCGCCACATACCATTCGCTCAACACTTCGTTGTTACGGAGCACTTGCCCCGGTTGAATCACGACGGGTTCGCCCTTGCGGTCCACGAGTTCCGCGAACTGCGCCGGTAGATACTGGTTTTTGCCCAGCCAGAGACCGTCCGTGGTCAGTCGCAACTGTGGCGGTGTTCCGCCGACGACGGTGTCACACCCTTTCGCGCACAGATGGGAATACAGTGCGTCACGGGTGAAGATCGTCGCGCGGTCACCGGTGCCGACGACGACATACCCCTCCCGTACCTCGACCACATCGCCGGGAACGCCGATCACACGCTTGATGAAATCCTTTTCGTCGAGTGTGGCTTCTTTCGGCGAACGGAAGACGACAATCTCGCCGCGCTTGGGTAGTTGCGTTCGGTACACCCATTTATTGACCAGGATGTGATCGTCTTCCCAGAGGGTCGGGTGCATGGAGCCGGAGGGGATAAAAAACGACTGCATCAGGAACGGACGTACGAGCAGAAAAACCAGCGCGATAGCCAGCGTCGCGGACTCACACAGTTCGGCGCAGGAGCGGAAGAAACGAAGCCGGGTAGCAAGAAAAGTGCCACGAAAAAGCGTCAGCAGGGCTAAAACCAGTACGATATGGGTCAGCGACGCGGAAGCGATTCGATCCGTGATCTCGCTCACGCTACCACCCAGCCCACTAACAAAGATTTACGATTCACGCATTGAGATACGATGAAATCGGGGGGAATGTTTCGGCGAAGTGAATAGTGGTCAGTGACCAGTGGTTAGCGGACTCCGCTTCTAACCACTGGTCACTGACCACTATTCGCTAACCCCTTATTTCCCGGTCGGTTGATCGGTGGCGACGCGGGAGAAACGACCGTTGCGGTCTTCCTTGATACGCGCTGCCTTGCCGACGCGCTCGCGAAGATAGAACAGTTTCGCACGGCGGACCATGCCGCGGCGCAACACTTCTACCCGGTCAAGACGCGGGGAATGGATCAAAAAGGTTCGTTCCACACCGACGCCGTTGGTGACCTTGCGCACCATGAAGGTATCGCGGACGCCTTCGCCGTGTCGGGTGATACAGATGCCCTCGAAAATCTGGATGCGCTCTTTGGCACCTTCGATGACTTTCGCGTGAACGCGGATGGTATCACCACCGCGAAATTGCGGAACGGTTGCCTTCTTCTGCTCGGCTTCCAGTTCGCGAATGATATTTTTCGTAATTGCCACTTGTTTTCTTCGCTCCTACTTTATATGATTTCGGCGCGTCCCCCGGCGGTCGCGGGTTGGGTGGTTGGGAATTCGTAATCGAGACGCTATCCATAAGATAAGCGAGCGAAGCATCGTTCCCAACCACTCAACCACCCAACATTGACACAGGTTCTCACACCACGAGGGAGATATTCTTTCCCCCGCACGGTCAGACGGTTTATTGTCCGGTAGTTTCCGCATCGTAGGCATCCAGTAGTTTCTGGTCGGCTTTCGACAGCGGTAACAGTTTTTGCCACAGGTCCGGGCGACGCTCACGGGTACGCACCAGCGATTGCGTCCGCCGCCATTTGGCGATATTCGCGTGATGCCCGTTCTGTAGAATCTCCGGCACCCGCATTCCGCGAAACTCGGCGGGGCGCGTGTAGTGCGGATACTCCAAAAGAGATTCCGCGCCCGCTTCGCCCGTGCCGAACGATTCCTCGTGCGGCGATTCCGCGTTTCCCGACACTTCGGGCAACAGGCGCGTTACCGCGTCCAGGATCACGAGTGCCGGAAGTTCACCGCCGGTCAACACGTAGTCGCCGAGCGAGAGTTCCCGCGTGACGAGTCCCTGGCGGACGCGCTCGTCCACTCCCTCATAATGCCCGCATAAAATCACAAAACGCTTTTCGCCGGATAGTTCCCGCGCCACACGCTGCGTGAACGGTTCGCCGTCGGGCGCGGTGTAAATCACCGGGACGCCCGTCGCGCCTTCCGTAATCGCTTCCACACACGCAAAAAGCGGCGCGGGAAGCATCACCATCCCCGCCCCACCCCCGAACGGCGCGTCATCGGTCGAACGGTGCTTGTTGACCGCGTAGTCCCGCAGATCATGCACGTGCAGTTCGAGTTTGCCCGCCGCCTGCGCCCTCCCTAAAATCGAGGCGGACGCCGCCTGCCGCACCATATCGGGAAACACCGTCACGATGTCTACCCGCATCCTACAAATCGTCTTTCCGCAATCCGGGAATATCGCGCACAAGGACCTGCTTTGCCAGAAGATCAACCTGGACGACCACATCGCCGATTGCCGGGATCATGGCGGTTTCCGTCTCGTAAACGTCGTTCGCGTTCGGGATAAAATGCACCCGCACGATGGTTCCAAGGCTCTTACCGCTTTCACTCACGACCGCCATCCCGACTAAATCGGCTTCGTAGTACGTGTCTTCCCCTAAAGGCGGTAGCTCGCTGCGGAGAATAAACATCTCCGCGCCCGGAAAAGTCTCGGCTTCGTTCCGATCCGTGACACCTTCAACCATAAGAAGTGCCGCGCCCTGGTGTCGCCGGAGCGAATTTACTTTCAAGCGTCGCTCGGTAACGGCTGCCTGATCCGCTCCCGCGCCGCCCTTTTTTCGCCAGCGGAACAATACCGACGGCAGCTTTAAAAGGTGCTTCGGTTCATCCATCAACGGGAGCATTTTCACCTCGCCGCGAATACCGAAAGCCGACGTAATTTCTCCTACGAGAACCAGAGAGTCGGGTGTCGGGTGTTCATCCCGTTGCGCTTCGTCCGTCATTGTTTTGTCCTAACACCCGACACCCAGCACCTATTCTCAGGAGGCTACGATCTCCACGTATACCTTTTTCTTTTCCTTCATCGCGGCGGCTTTCGCCACTGTTCGCAACGCGTTTGCGATGCGCCCTTGCTTACCGATCACCTTACCCAAATCATCCGGCGCGACGCGCACCTCGTAGGTGGTAGCCTCGTCGCCGATTACCTCGTCTATCATCACTTGTTCCGGCTCATCTACGAGAGATTTAACCAGGAACTCGATTAACTGCTTCAATGTAGCGTTGACTCCTGCTAGAGTTTCGTCTTTAAACGGCCATGCCGTGAAGACGTGATATTTCCGCATGACCCCGTATCGCTTACGCAAAAGAAGTCCTGCGGAAAAGGGTTGTGCCTTTCCGTCTCGTCACAAAGGGGGCCGACGCTTCTTCCGATACTGCTGAACCGACTGCTACCGCCGGGTTTTGCGTAAACCATCCCGATCCCTGCGAAAGGGTCGGATAAAAAGAGACGCGCCGATCCTACTCGGCAACCGCCTCTGTTTCGGTCGCTTCCGCTTCCGATTCGGTTACTTCCGGGGCATCCGTGGCGGAGTCCGCCGGGGCGGGCGTCGCGGTTTCGGCGACGGCTTCGGTCGCTACCGGGGCGGCTTTCACCGCACGCGGCTTGGACCGTTCCATCAAACCCTGTCGTTTGAGCAGAGCGGCGGCGGTGTCGCTCGGCTGAGCACCAACGCTGAGCCAGTAGCGAACACGGTCTTCCTTCAATACCACGATGGATTCTGTGTCAGCGGCAACAATCGGATTGTAATAGCCAAGCTGTTCAATGTAACGACCATCCCGCGCCCGACGGGAATCGGCGGCGACCACATGATAAAACGGTCGCTTTTTCGCGCCGTCACGGCGCAG
>JACMIS010000349.1 GCA_014381035.1 Armatimonadota bacterium | reverse complement strand
CGCCCTCCGGGTAGGTATCGCGCCGTTGCTGTAACCAGTTATATGTGTCCGGCGTGATAACGTTGTTGATGCGCAGACTGACCACCGGCATTTCCGGATAGCGAGCCGCCATCGCGTCGCCGATCACTTCGCCCATATATTTGCTAAGCGCGTAGGCGTTCGGCGAATCCACGCGGGCGGTTTCGTCGAACGGGAAATGCGGGGGTAATTCGCTGGTTGTCAGCCAGCCGGTCGCCATCTCGCTACTCGCGTACACGAAGCGTTTCGCTCCGGTGTCCCCTGCCGCTTGAAAGACGTTGTAGGCACTCTGCACGTTATTGTTGAAAACCTGTTGACGGGGGTTCCCGCCCGGTGACGGATTCGCGGCAAGATGGCAAACGCCCTCTGCACGCGACTGGAAAAAAGCGTCGTATACTTCGCCCGCGTCGGAGAGGTTCAGATGGATGAAGTTTCCCGGCAACGATTCTTTCGGACGCTGGACATCGATATTCGTGACTTCATGCCCCGCCTCGGCAAGTTCCCGTACGACGAACGACCCGGCTTTGCCGCTACCGCCGGTGACTATGATTCGCATTTTTCGTTTCTTTCCATATGTTTCTCGGGGATGTCGCATCCCTGGTAGTCAAATATTCTCTATCTGCGCCGCGAACGACCCATATGCCCCGTCGAACCGCGACGTTTCGCTGATGTTCGGCTCGTATACTTCGGGGCGTACCGAGTTCCGCACGAATCGGCGCACATCGGCAAGTGTACCCAAATGTCCGGTCGCCCGTGCTTGCAGAAGAACATTGCCGAGCGCGGTCGCTTCCACCGGACCGGCGAGCACTCTTCGTCCTGTCGCGTCGGCGGCTATCTGATTCAGGAGCCGGTTTTGCGAACCGCCACCGACAATGTGGAGTGTGTGAATCGTGCGCCCGGTGATCGCTTCCAACTGATTCAAGACATATCGGTACTTGAGTGCGAGCGAGTCGAGACAACAGCGTATAGTCGCCCCGATCCCTTCCGGCGGCACTTGCCCGGTAGCAATACATCGCTCGCGAATCGCTTTCGGCATATCGTCCGGCGCGAGCAAGGTCGGATGGTCGGGATCTACGAAAGCGGCAAGCGGTTTGGCTTCACCCGCGAGGCGGGTCAATTGATCGTAGGTGCGGTCCGAGCCCAGGCGGGCGTAGGCGCGGCGACTTTCCTGGACCAGCCATAAACCGCCGATATTTTTGAGTAGCCGAATCGTGCCGCAAACCCCGCCTTCATTGGTGACGTTCGCCGCGAACGCTTCCGGCGTCAGAATCGGCTTCGGCACCTCGACGCCTAAGAGCGACCACGTCCCTGACGATAGATACGCCCATCCATCGTCCTCCTCGGCAGGCACGGCGGCGACTGCACAGGCGGTGTCATGCCCGCCCGGGGCAACCACCGGAATGTCTCCCACACCGAAATGCGAAAACAAAGTCCCGTACCGTGAACCGTCTTTCGCCACGGGTGGAAGGATCCGCGTCGGAATCCCGAGCGGTTCCAGGAGTTCCGT
>JACMIS010000045.1 GCA_014381035.1 Armatimonadota bacterium | reverse complement strand
GTTCGTCGCCCCCACCACAAAATGGAATATTAAAAGAACAAAACACCCACACCCCCACGACAAAAAATGTACAAAGGTCAACAAATTAGTTTACGGCACCCCGACAAAAAATTAATTGATTGTTGGGGTGGTGCGCCCGCTCCTGCGAGGCAGGCAGGGGGCGGGCGAATCGCTCCGCACGGCAGACGCGCTCATAACGAGCGTCGCACTAACAGAAGGATTGAAACGGTTGACGCGGGAGAAGCGACCCGATGGTAGCGGCAGCGTTGACAGTTTTCCGAGCGGTCATACGACAGCGGCATTCGCCGTAGCGGCGATGGAAGCGCACTATCACCCGAAGGAGGCATTGTACTGGTACGGGGGCGCGGTGCTAATCGCGGAATCGCGGGTGGGGTTACATCGTCACTATGTGCATGATGTCGTCGCCGGAGCCGCCGTCGGCTACTTGACCGCACAGTGGGCAATTAAAAGCCCTCGCGGGCTGGTCCTGTCACCTGTCATCCGCCCCGAAACCGGGGAGCGGGGATTCGCGCTCGCAATATCTTATTGAATTGTGGGGATGTAAGTAGGCACGCTTTCATCCCGAAGTCGTGGACGTGTTGGAGAAACGGTTTCCGGGAGGGACTGCCAGTGCGAAAGGAACAGCGAAATGGAAGCAGAATGATCGCGGTTTCCACTGGCGGCGATTCCTCCCCATGGCAACGGTGCTGG
The DNA here is from genome assembly GCA_014381035.1 of Armatimonadota bacterium. Next base: position 7,433 of record JACMIS010000045.1, on the reverse strand, counting down.
TTACGCTGCTGCTCATAGCGGAGCGTGAGAACGGCGGTGGTGAGAAGGCTTCGGATGGAATCGACGCACCGAATGATCCGGGCACGGACATCCGCTGACACTACGAGAGTGCCCCCGGTAGTGGGGACGCGTCGCCGTGAGATCGGATAGATGCGCTTCTCTGAGAAAACTCACAGGCCCGATTTAATCCCTTCTAAGACGGTGGGATTATCATAAAATAGGCGGGCGTTTCAGAAACCACTGGCTCCCGCGAAAGGAAAAATACGCCATGAATAAGCAACTCAAACAACGCGCCTGTGCCCTATTCGCTCTGTGTCTTCTTGCGGCTGGTACCATGACCGCGACTATCGTCGGCGGCGGTACGGAAGCGCGGGCGGCGAGCCGCATCGCCCCGTGGGAAGCGATGAAGATAGCAACCGCGAAAGTCGGCGGCAAAGCGATCCAAGCCACCTACGTGCAGGAGGACGGCAGATTCATATACGATGTTGTGATCGTCAAGGGACAAAAATTGATGGAGGTCGGGGTGGATGCGACGACCGGCAAAGCGGGCGCGACGGAGACAGTGACGCCGGAAGACGAAGGCAAAGAGTTCGCCGCCGATCTACACAAAGCACTCGGTCATTCTGCGAAGTGATCGGTGTCCACGCGGTAGCGATGGTCCATCGTCCCGGTGTTGTCCATATTGTGTGACGGAATAGACCGTCACCGACGTGCGAGAAAGGATGTCAGAAAATGAAAATCGGAAATCGTAACGTACTACTGGTCGCGGTGCTGATGATAGGGATTGCGACGGCGGCGTTCGCCATCGGCGCGAAAAAAACGAACGGGGGGGCTGCCGCGAACGGCGCGGCATTAACAGGGGTGCGACAGCAGTCGCCGGATGTCGCATCGCAGACATCGGTGGGCGACGGCGACGGCGAAGTGGATGACGAAAAAGAAGAAGTGGACGAAGCCCCTGTCGCGGCTAAGATCACCCCGGACGAGGCGAAGGTCGTCGCACTCGTCGCGCAGCCCGGCACGGTCACCAAAGTAGAGTTGGAGAACGAGGATGGTAAGCCGGTTTACGGCGTGGACATCACGGCGAAGGGCGGGACGAAATTCGAGGTGGAGGTGAGCGGCGACACCGGCAAAGTGATCAGAAGCGAAGCCGACGACGATGAGGCGGAACAGGAAGGTTCCGAACAGGAACGAAAAACGAGCGCGAACACAAAGGAGTAGCCAGTACGCTCGCGGTAAATCGGCCGTGGTAAATCGGCGAAAGGGGCGGCAAAGATGCCGCCCCTTTCGCCCGTAATTCGGTGCCGACGCGGAGGGTAGACACGAGGTCGCCGTGCCAACCTGAACATGCCTACGAAAAAAGGCGGGCGATACCGAACGCGGCACCCGCCGCAAGCCCACCGACCGCGAGCGTTTGGAACGCGCCGCGCAAAGGCGGTGCGCCGGTAAACCGGCTCTTGACATAACCGAACACGAACAGCGCGACAAGCGTCATGCCCACCGATACGGCGAGCGCGGCGGTGACACGACGTTGGAAGAAGTATGGCGAGAGCGGGATTAAGCCTCCCGCAATGTACGACCCGGCGATGGTCAGCGCACTCCACAGGGCACGCTTCGGCTCCGGCTTCTCCAGACCGAGTTCAAATCGCATCATGAAGTCCACCCAGGCTTCCGGCTTTTTTTCGAGCGCGGACACAATCGGGGTGATTTCGGCATCGGTCAATCCGTAAGCGCGGAACACCTCCGCGACTTCCTCACGCTCTAACTCGACGTGTTCGACCACCTCGCGCTGCTCACGGAGCCGCTCATGATCGTAATGTTCGGCATCGCTCCGGGCTGCGAGGTATCCCCCTAACCCCATCGCAATCGAACCGGCGGCGACTTCGGCAAGTCCCGCTGTAACAATGATGTGCGACGCGCTGACCGCACCGGAAAGCCCCGCCGCCAGCGCGAATGGAACCGTCAAACCGTCTGCCATGCCGATGACGATGTCGCGGATCGTTTCGCCTGCGGTGAAATGTTGTTCAATGTGTGGTGTTTGTGGCATTTTTTATTTTGTCGTGCGTTTAGCGGTCTTCACCCCACCCGCAAAGTGGCGATGCGGGGGAATTTTGGACGTCGGATCGTGTTGCTTGCTTCCGGCTTTCTCCAAATAACGGAACGTTTTGCCGAGGGATCGTCCCAACTTATCCAGGTCTTTACCGAGTGCCTTGAATACTTCGCGTACACAGGATCCGGCACCGCTTTCGGTTACCCCACTGGTAGTTTTTGTACAGACCGCCAGGTTCACGGCTTTTGCCTGGCTTCTACAGGACGTTACCTGTTTTTCGGGCGGGCTATTCTCGGCATACGCGGATGTCGCGAGCGAACTTACCAGCACCAGCAATGCCGCGAGGGCGGCGACGGTAATTTTCATCTTTCGTCATCCTTTGGTGTGATGTGGTTCGTCACCCGCTTGGTAGGTTTCTCCACAGAATCGCCCGTTTCCGAGCGCGTAGTTCCGCCGCCGGGCATCCGCATCATCTTATAAACTCCCCAGGTATTGTGGAACAGGTGAACTTCCCGACATCCTGAGGATTGTCTTCCATATCGATCAGATCGGGTACTGTCGAGTCAGACGCGAGACGATTCGCGCTACCGGGGGCGGTGCGATGTAAAGCGGCTTCAACATAGGTTTCCTCCCCGGCGGTTAGCGCGGCGTATAACACTTGACCGCCGAACCTTCTCACTTGCGATAGTATTTCGTCCGGCGTCGTCTTTCGCACGAGTAACAAGATGGCGGAGGTACCCGGCTCTAACTCTACGCTCAGTCTGCTGATGACACCGCCATCCATGCCACGCGTTGCCCTGGTACGCCCCGCACTCATGCCGAGATAATCGACGAGGAGGGAACGAAATAAGAGCGTACCGAGTAGCCCACCCGAAAGTTCGCCGTCATTGCCGCCAGCCGCCGCCAACCCGAATGAGTATCGGATTTGAACTCCGCCCCTCGCATCGTTGCTCACGACGCAGACATCTCCCGAACCGATAGAATACTCCTCCCGAAACCGTTGTAATGCCGCCATCACTTCGGCTGCTCGGTTAACATCTTGATATACTGCCGCGATCAAATCGCTCACAATCTCACCTCACTTTACTGGCGACGAACTCGTCGCCGGGAGTCTGACCGGAAAGAACCCTCATACTAATTTAGTATCCCGGCGGAACCTTAGAGGGGCTTGAGAAGTGGCTGAGAGTTTTCTTACCTGGCTTGCTCGGCATGTTCATGCTCCTGCTGACGACACTTAGGAACGCCGCAGAAAGCACTCGACCACAAGTCTCACTCAAAAGTGGTGAGAACGCGGCAGACATACATATCCGACCGGGCGGGGACGGATTTCTGACCTACTCATCCGGGGAACGCGGTTTTTACCAGCCGGGAAAAGGTGCCGATTCGTCATGTTTAAGAAATCTCTCACTTTACTCTTACCAAACTCTCAGGTTTGCCGGTTAGAGTGAAAGGTGAAAATCGGGAAATCATTCGCGTGGTGGCTTCGCTGTTTCCAAGAGGAGCGCAAGACCGTCAATCCAATCTTCAGAGGTGCTTTTATCGTTATGAGAAACTATGATCGTTCTATGCGCCGTCTCCCTGCTCTTGCCGGTGCTTGCGTTCTTTGCGCCGTGTCGTTGGTCAAACCCACTCAAGCACAAGACAACCCTGCTCCCGCACCGACACCTGTGCCCGCGCCGGAAACCGTGCCCACTCCCGCGCCAGACGTGGCAACACCGGATGTGCCGGAGTATTTCCGTGCGCGCCGCCTGTCCGACGCCGACCTGAAAAAGAAGCGCGAGGGGTTGTTCGTCACTGGGCTTCCCGATCTTTCCTCTGACCCGGTGGCGGGGACTGGATTCGGGGTGCGCGGCACGATCTACTGGAACGGCAAGCGCGACGACCCCCTGTTCGCCTACACGCCATACCGCGCCAAGTTGAACGTCAATGCTTTCTTCACCTCCAACAACGCGCAGGAGTTTACGCTGTCCTATGACGCCCCGTATGTCAACGGTTCCGGGTGGCGAGTCAAGGTGGACGCGAAAGTGCGCAAAGACCCGACGAACCTTTATTTCGGCATCACCGAGGACACACTGAATCCGCTACGTCTCCCTTCTACCCCTGCGGGCGGTCCGACCTATGACAAGTTCTCGGATTTCGAGTCGGCGCGTAAAATACTGCGCCCCGGCGGACCGAGCGAGGCGGCGTTCGTTACCGACGCCCTCTCGAACCGCTTCGAGGATTCGGAACTTATGCTAAACCTCAAAGCCGACTACGCCCTCGGGAAAAACGGGCGGTGGCGCGTCCTCGGCGGGTACGAGATACAGCGTCTCGATTTCAAAACATTCCAGGGGCGCGATGCCAGTGCTGTTGACCCAGTAACCGGCGCGAAGACGACGGCACCGAACGGCATTTCACTCCTGGCACGTGACGCCGCGACCGGACGGGCAACCGGGCTGGAAGGCGGGATCATTTCTATCCTGCAACAAGCCCTGATTTACGACACCCGCGATTTCGAGCCGGACCCGACGCGCGGCGTGTACTTCGAGATCGCGAACGAACTGTCGAACTCGGCTATCGGCTCTGCCTACGACTTCGACAAACTGTTTATCCAAGCGAAAGGGTTCAAGAAGTTGCCCTTCGGGCAGCGCACGGTGCTTGCCGGGCGTGTCGGAGTGGGGAACATATTCGGGTCGGACGCGCCGTTCTTCGAGTTTCAGGACCAGTGGAGTCCCGACGGGAGTGTCAACGCCCTCGGCGGGGCGCGGTCGTTGCGCGGCTACCGCTCGAACCGCTTCATGGCGCGGGCGATGTGGTTCACGAACCTGGAACTTCGAATGCGGGTCGCCGAAACCCTGATCGGGCGTCAGCGGTTCGCGCTCACCGTCGCGCCGTTCGTGGATGCGGGCACGGTCCGGGATCGTTGGCAGTCACTCAACTTCGACCGGATACGCTCGTCGTATGGGGTCGGGGGACGTCTCGCGTGGAACCAGTCCACGATCATCTCGTTCGACTACGCGCAATCGAAAGAGGACAGCCTGTTCTTCATCGGACTCGGTCAGGCGTTCTGACGAGAAATACGTCCGTCCGTGTACACTGTCTTATGAAACTGCTCGTCGTAGAAGATGATCCCGGCCTCGCCAAGTTGCTACGCAAGGCACTACAGGAGGCCGGTTACAGTGTCCACGGTTCCGGTGACGGCGCGGACGCTTTTGCTCTGCTCCAAGCCGAATCGTTCGACCTGATTTTGCTCGACGTGATGCTTCCCGGCATGGACGGCTTCACGCTCTGCCGCAAGGCACGAGCGGCGAAAATTACTACTCCGGTTCTGTTATTGACAGCCCGCGACGCGGTGAACGACAAGGTCGAAGGGCTTGATGCCGGGGCAGACGACTATCTCGTCAAGCCGTTCCAGGTCGCCGAGTTGCTCGCGCGGGCGCGGGCACTCTTGCGGCGAGGCGCGACCTCCCCTACTCTCGTCCTCGCCGTAGGGGATCTCACACTTGATCCCGCGACCCGTGAGGCACGGCGCGGCGACCGTAAAATCAGGCTTTCCGCGACGGAATACGCTCTTCTCGAATACATGATGCGGAACGCGGGGCGGGTGCTGACCCGCTCCTTAATTCTGGAGCATGTTTGGCAGTATGACTTCGGGGGGACCGATAACGTGCTGGACGTTTACATCGGTTATCTGCGTAGCAAGATTGATAAGGGATTCCCAACCCCACTGATCCGCACGGTACGCGGCGTCGGCTTCAGTATCGATAGCCCGGAACCGGCGGTATGAGCAACCCGATCACACTCAGTGCGTCTTTGCCGACCTCGCTTCGCGCACGGATGACTCTCGTATTCGCGACGTGGTTCACACTGATCGCGACACTTGCCTGCGTATTCTTTGTTGTCTGGTCGCGCCGAATCGCACATGACGACGTTCAGGAGCGAGTGAATGCCGCTGCCCGACTCGTCGCACAGGAGCGGGAGAGTGTTGCCCCCGAAAAAAGTGCTACGAAAGCCATCCGTGAGGCGAAGGAGGATATGCGCCTCGACAACGTCGCACTTTTCATCGTGGATCAGTCGGGGGATGTACTGGGAGCAAACCGCGCTTCCTCGCTTTCCGTTGCCGATATGCGCCGTCACGGCTGGCTTATTAGCGAGGTACGATCCCTTGATGTTACCGTCATAGCCGGGATGGATTGGCGTGCAACCGAAGAGGTTTTGCGCAGGCAGGCGTTGCTCCTGTCTGTATTCGCACTCCTGATCAGTAGTACCGGAAGCGTGGCGGCATGGTTTCTCGTTGGAAGTACGCTTCGCCCCATCGGGGTACTCGCCGAGGAGGCGGGGTTCGCATCCGCCGACCCGCTTCACGCACGTCTGCGGGCACCGTCAGACGACGCGGAAGTTCGCCATCTCGTCGGCACGCTGAACGATTTTCTGGAACGATTTCAAGAGAGTACCCGCGCCCGCGAACAATTTTACGCGGCGGCGGCACACGAACTCCGTACCCCGCTTGCCGTTCTGTCGGGAAGTATCGAACTCGCGCTGTCGCGCCCCCGTGCCGCCGCCGACTATGCGGAGACACTCCAGGACCTGCAACGGGAAACGAAGCGCCTTGTCGCGCTCGCGGAAGGGTTGTTGACCCTGAACCGGTTGCAAACGTCCATCGACGCTGAGGAGGCGGAATGCGTCGACATCACAGACGAATGCGAGCGCATCCTGGCGACGCTTCGCCCTCTCGTCTCGGAACGGGATTTGGAAGTGACGGTGGAATGGGCGACGGCAACCGCTGAAGTATTCGCGTCCCGGTCTCATCTGGTGATGCTGCTGCGGAACTTGATCGAAAACGCTGCAAAATACGCCGAGATGGGCGGCAGGGTTCACATCCACTCCTATATTGAGGACAACGTCATTCACCTATCGGTGTACAACGAGTACACGGAAGCAGCGAACCTTCCTCTTGAGCGGATATATGAACCATTCTTTCGCGCAGACCCATCCCGCTCCGTGGCGACGGGCGGTAACGGGTTGGGACTCGCGATTAGTCGGCGGCTTGCAGACGCACACGGCTGGCATTTGCGCCACCTATCAACGAACGGAGGTGTCCTGGCCGACGTCGCTTTTCCCGGACACGCCGCAAGTTACGGAAAGGGTTCGGCAGAACGCCAACCCCCGGGTGCGAATACGAAAACGTAGCCCCGGAGTAGGAGGTTCCCTTGACTTGTAAGCCGAGCGATACTCGACAGTGACACCGGTTTTTCGTCGGACATATTGACGAGGCTCTCCGGTTGACGAGGCTTCCTGGTCTAAACGACTCAAAAAAACAACTTGACAACGTGTGAATATAGCGATATTCTTATATTCATAAACAATGGGGCAAGTATCTGACGTAAAGGTGTCCGCGCCGAAATCC